>CAZHKI010000127.1:0-9202 GCA_964533365.1 uncultured Maribellus sp.
TAAGCTTTGTTCAAAACCTTCAGGGCTTCGTTGACTTCATCGTAATTGTAATACCTGTCGAAACGCAGGGGCACTTCAATTTTTCCCTTGCCGGACGAAAAGCCGGAAATGACAGCAGAAAGCAGCAGGGCAGTTATTATTAGTCGTTTCATGATTAACCTCCAATTTTAATTTGTTTCACTTCTGTACCAAACGCAGCCGACTCAATTTTTGCCGTGAGGGTGGATTTTTTATCGCATTTAATCAGCCATGTGAGTTTTTTAACCTGGCTTCCACCGATGCTTCCAAGCGGAGTTCGTTTTAACCCTTCCAGAATTTCAGTTTCGCCATCTATCGTGATTATAACCGGCGAAGGCGTGTTATTTCGTTGTCCCATAGCAATGGGATAGGGAAGATATCCTTTGTTTTCCACAAAAATTTCGAGTTTAAAAATGCCGCCGCCCAAATCGGTGATTTTTTCACCGGACACTGAAATATTGGGTATTTTTTTGGAGAGCTGAAGCAGCCACGGCAACTGAACCGAGAGCAGGGAATCAATTCTATCAGGTTTTGGCGTGGTTTCCAGGTACGGTGCAAAGCCGCCGATTTCCACTTCGCCCAGTTCTGGATGGTCGAATTTCTGCCAGTTGACAAAACCCTTTCCATTCCACTCGTTATCCGACCAGGCCAGGAGCGCTTTTTCCTTTTCGCTCAATTCACCTTTTTTGGGAGGTTTAGGCATGTTTTTCATCATTTCGGCCATTTGTTTGGGTGATAATTTTCCGGTTCCCATCATTTCCATTATTCCTTTGGCTGAAAATCGTTCGGGAGCATTTTGGGCTTTCAGAAATGCAGTAATTTTCTCTTCGCCCAAAGCAGAAAATTCTTCTGCGCTCATTTTTTCAACCTCTTCAATCGAAACTACTCCGGCAGTATCTTTTTTATCTTCTTTTACTTTGGGAATGGTAAACAGGTTCATGCTGAAAGAAGGTACGCCAAGGTGATAATAAGCCCAAAGTTCAAATGAACCATCTTTGTCGCCCGGGGCTTCCAGCCGTTCGGTGCTGAATTTTTTGCTTTCGAGGTACTTTTTATAATCTTCGGCAAATTTGGTGTAGAACTTCAAATCTTCATCCAGCGGGTTGACAGCGGCGCCCAGTCCGAGTATCCCGGCAACCATCGAGGGTGTAACTTCCACTTCGGCCGGCACGCGTTCTTTGACGAGGGCAATTACTTCGTCCATGGTAAACGTTTGGTTGGGATCGACATCGAACATGCGGGCATAGCGGGCCGGAATTTTAATATTTTGCAGGTAGGCGCCACCTTTGCGCCCGCCTTTGGGCGGAGCCAGGCAGAAATCAGAACTTCCGAGTGTGTAAACCATAACAATTTCAGGACGGTCGGTAATAAAACGCATGATACCATAAACCTCAGGCGTTTGTCCTGAATACTGCCCTGCTTCGGGGTTGTTGTGCGGGAACAAATGAGGGAATGAAATCCCGACATTAATGCCGCCGTCGCCGTCTTCGTTGTACATTCCGTCGCCGTCGTTATCAACACCTTCGGTGTAAATTTTGTATTCCCCGCGTTCGCCCTCACTGGCGTCGGCTTTTACCAAAATGCGGGGGTCGTTTTTCGAGATAACATGCGTGCCTTCCAAATCTTTAACCCGAATTTGAGTAATCAATCCGTCACCGTTCAAATCGTCGAACCCGTCTTCGCTGGTTGCTTCGTCCATGTCGTTGTTCACCTTAAAATCGTTTACGGTACGGTTGTATTGAACTCCTGAAAAATAACCTTTGACTGCATCAGGATTTGGCAGGGGTAAAATATACCATTTGATTCCGGAGGTATAAGCCGATGAATCGAGCAGCATTTTTGCCAGCCTCAGGGCGCCTTCGGTTGAAAGCGGAATATTGCCTTCGAAATTTGCACCCACGAAAATGGCAGGGGCATTTTTCAAATCTTTACCAAATTCCAGCACCGTAATTTCTTCGCCTCCGGGACTGGTTGCGATAGAATGAACCTGGATTTTTGCCGGATTGGATTGTTGGAATTTTATCATGATTTGCTGAACCTCGCCAGCATTGTGATACTGGCTAAACGAAATTTCGTTTTGTGCAAACAGATGGCCTGCGCTAACCAATCCAATAAATGTCAGTAGATAAGTAAACAGTTTTTTGACCATAATTATTTATTGAAAGTTATAAATTAGTATTATTTGTTACTTTATAATGTCACCCTGTTCGAAAGATGTCGGTTTTTACAGCAGGTTGATATTTTTTCGGCTTGGAAATTACAATAATTTCATTGAGATAAATAAAAGCAGAAGTCACTTTTTTTGTTTTTTTTCAGAATTTGCAGAATGTTAATGAATAACATAAAAAAAAGGAATCATTTCTTTCAAAGCAATTGTATTTTTACTGTTAAAAATCAGTGATATGGTTACTAAATTTTCGCTCGAAAAGAAATACATCAAAATACTTTTGCTGGAAGGAATTCATCAATCGGCCGTTGACAGTTTTAATGACGCGGGGTATTCCAACGTGGAATACCTGAAAACGGCGCTTGATACCGATGAACTGATGAACAAAATGAAAGATGTTCATATTGTGGGTATCCGTTCGCGTACACAGTTGACTCCAGAAGTATTAAAAAAGTCGCGGAAACTGTTTGCTATCGGGTGTTTCAGTATAGGTACCAATCAGGTGAATTTGCAGGCAGCCAAACAACGGGGGATTCCGGTTTTTAATGCACCGTTTTCCAATACCCGCTCGGTGGCCGAACTGGTGATTGCCGAAATTATTATGCTCATGCGCGAGGTTCCGTTGAAAAACGCCGCTGCACACCGGGGCGACTGGTTGAAATCGGCCCGAAACTCGTTCGAAGTGAGAGGGAAAAATCTCGGAATTGTGGGTTACGGACATATTGGATCGCAGGTTTCCATTCTGGCCGAAGCGCTGGGAATGAACGTCTATTATTTCGACATCGAAAAAAAACTGAGCCTTGGAAAAGCTCATGCCTGCGCCTCGCTGGATGAATTACTGAAGAAATCTGATGTTGTTACTTTGCATGTTCCCGAAACTGAAAATACCCGGAATTTGATTTCTACCCGGCAACTGGCCACTATGAAAAAAGGTTCGCTGCTGATTAACGCATCGCGGGGCACGGTGGTCGATTATCCGGCACTGGCCGAATCTCTCCGCAATGGCCATCTGGCCGGCGCTGCTGCCGATGTTTTTCCTGAAGAACCGGCTTCAAACAACGAAAAATTCTCTTCCGTTTTACAGGATTTCGATAATGTGATCCTTACCCCACATATTGGTGGAAGCACCCTCGAAGCCCAGGAAAATATCGGTCTGGAAGTGGCCGAGAAACTTATCCGTTACAGCGACAACGGCTCAACCGTTGGGGCCGTGAATTTCCCGCAGGTATCGCTTCAGCCCAACCGTGACAAAAAACGTTTTCTGCACATTCATAAAAATACGCCGGGATTGCTGAAAGATATTAACGATGTGTTTACCAGTAAGGGAATTAATATTGCATCACAATTTTTACAAACCGATGCCGAAATTGGTTACGTAATCGTCGATGCCGAATGCCATAACAGTGAATCCATTGTTTCAGAATTAAAAAATATCCCGCACACCATTAGGGCGAGAATGTTATATTAACAATATGATCAATGCTCTTTTGAACATTGATCTTTTTTATCCTGCGATCAAAGGTATAAAAATGAAAAAGCTCCGGAATCAAATGATTCCAGAGCTTTTCAGGTTTGAATTCTTATTCTCACTCGTCGGGGTGATCCGACTCGAACGGACGACCACCAGCACCCCATGCTGGCACGCTAGCCAACTGCGCCACACCCCGGATTTTGTACAAAGAACTCTTTCTTTTTTGGTGCTGCAAATGTAACATCAGATTTCTTTTTCTGCAATTTTTTCATGAAAATATTCTTGTGGGAAATAGATTATTCCGAAGCTTTTCAAAGAAGAGGTTGAGTTTCTGAATTTTATACACACCGTTTCCTTTCAATTCCTCAATAAGAATTGTCTATAGCTCGTCATTATTATCGATGGAAATCGTTATTTTTAATAGCCAATGTTTATTATTTTTGTTCAGCAATAAAAAATACAGATATGTTTAAACCGCTTGATATTAAAGAAAATAACGAAAAAACTGATGTTCAGACTTCTGGAGCTGAAAAGGTGAAATGTTTGATTATCGGTTCAGGGCCTGCAGGATACACCGCAGCCATTTATGCCGCAAGGGCCAACCTTAATCCGGTGATGTATGAAGGGTTACAACCCGGTGGACAGTTGACCACGACCACCGAAGTGGAAAATTTTCCAGGATACCCTGAGGGAGTTACCGGCCCGGTGATGATGGAAGATTTAAAAAAACAGGCCCAGCGTTTTGGAACTGACATTCGCTGGGGGCTGGCAACCAAAGTCGATTTTTCGGGGAGTATTCACAAAGTCTGGATTGATGATTCAAAGCTTGTTGAAGCCGAAACTGTTATCATTGCAACCGGTGCAACAGCTAAATATCTTGGGCTGGAAGACGAGAAAAAATATGCAGGCGGGGGAGTTTCAGCCTGTGCCACCTGCGACGGTTTCTTCTACCGGGGAAAAGATGTTGCCGTGGTTGGTGGTGGCGACACGGCTGCCGAAGAAGCGATGTACCTGGCCGGATTATGCCGGAAAGTATATCTTATCGTCCGCCGCGACGAACTCCGCGCTTCGAAAGTTATGGCCGAGCGGGTGATGAAAACCCCGAATATCGAGGTTTTATGGAAACATCAGACCAGAGGTTTAGTTGGAGATAACGGCATTGTGGAAGGAGCCCGCCTGGTGAAAAACCTGGGAGAAGTGGGGGAAGAAGAAGTTTCCATCAAAATTGACGGATTTTTCCTGGCAATTGGTCATAAGCCCAATTCCGATATTTTTAAGGATTTTCTGGAAACCGACGAAGTGGGCTATATCAAAACAATACCGGCAACTTCGAAAACAAAAGTACCGGGAGTTTTTGCCTGCGGCGACGTGCAGGACTCACACTACCGGCAAGCCGTTACTGCTGCTGGTTCGGGCTGTATGGCCGCGATTGACGCCGAAAGGTATCTCTCAGAGAAAAACGCATAACCCAGTTGTATGATATGAATAGAAGCAGGTTCGTTCGGGCCTGCTTTTTTTATACAATTTCAATTTCTTCAATTTCAATTTCTTCAATTTCAATTTTTTTTATTATTTTTTTTCTTCAATATTTCTGTAATACAGTGATTTATGTTTGTTGCAAGAAATAACTAAGAAATTAGTTTGAAAACTAAATGTTTAGTTTTATATTTGTTCCGGATATCCGGATTATTTATAAAAAATAAATTTTAAAAGTGATTGACATGAAAACGTATCGTCTATTTTATATTATGGTGTTTTTATTTGTAGCCAGTATATGCCAGGCTCAGGAAAATAAAAATAAAGATGGGGTTTATTTTGTAGTTGACGAAATGCCGGAGTATCCGGGAGGAGAAAACGCATTGAAACAGGACTTGGTTTCGTTGATTCGTTATCCGGAAGAAGCTCAAAAAAGCGGCATTCAGGGTAAGGTGTTTGTGAATTTTGTGGTTGATGAACAAGGAAAGGTTACTGATTTAAAAATTGCCAGGGGCGTGGCTCCGTTGCTCGATAAAGAAGCATTGCGGGTAGTAGGGGAACTGAAAAGCTGGAAGCCAGGAAAGCATAAAGGTGAACCGGTCAAAGTTTCGTACACCATTCCCATCAATTTTGCTTTAACGGATGATAAAAAGTCCGGACAAAACCAGTGATTCTGACGCTTGGGTTAGGTACAATATTTGTTGTCACATCACTTGATCATATTTTTTTAAAATCACCTTGAAATGAAAGAATTAACAAAAGCGGAAGAACAAATCATGCAATTGCTTTGGAAACAGGAAAAAGCATTTGTCAAGGATATTATTGACGAAATTCCTGAACCAAAACCGGCTTACAACACGGTTTCCACCATCATCCGGATTTTGGAAAAAAAAGGTTTTATCGGTCATAACGCCTATGGAAAAACGCATGAATATTTCCCGCTGATTTCGCGAAAGGATTACACCCGTTCGTTTATGAAAAACTTTGTACGGAACTATTTCAGCGGCTCATTTCAGGAGATGGTTTCATTTTTCGCCAAAGAGGACAACATGTCGCTGGCCGATTTGGATGAAATGATTGAAGATGTGAAGCGGGATTTGGAAAACGATAACTCATCCGAAAATGAATAGTGTTATCAATTTTATACTTGAATCAGGGATCAGCGTTTCGCTGCTATCCCTGATTTACTTCCTGTTTTTGCGAAGGGAAACTTTTTTTAAACTGAACCGCCTGTTTTTGGTGGGTTCGCTCTTCTTTTCTGTTATCCTTCCATTTCTGCGGTTTCGTATTTTTGCCCCTCAACCGGTTATGCTTTCCGAAATTACAGTAACTCCTTACCGGAACCTCGTCGAAGCGGTTACCATTTATGGGCACGATTTGTCGGTAACCATTGAACGGGCGATCATCTCAGCCCAACTGCTTATTATTATCTATCTGGTTGGGTTGGTTTTTTTATTGATAAGATTTTTATTCTGTGTGGTTCAGATTTATTCTGTCATCCGGAAGAATAATGTCCAACCCCGTGACGGTTACAAGCTGGTTGTACTGGAAAAAGATTTCAGCCCGTTTTCGTTTTTAAATTACGTGTTTGTCAGCAATTCACAACCTGAAAACAGCGGGTATCACAAAATGATTGCCCACGAACTGGAACATGTCCGGCAGGGACATTCCTTCGATGTTATCATTCTTGAAATATTAACGGTATTTCAATGGTTTAATCCGTTCATGTGGTTGCTTCGCCGGGCCATTCGCGAAAATCATGAATACCTGGCCGATCAGGCTGTGCTCAGTTCAGGTACCAGCCGTGGGGATTATAAGAAATTGCTGCTGACGCAATTTACCGGCGTACAGTTGGATATCGCCAACAGTTTTAATTATTCACTGATTAAAAAAAGAATCAAAATGATGTCGAAAATAAAATCATCAAAACTGGCCATTTCAAAAATTATATTTGGCGTTTTGGTTGCCGTGTCGCTGGTTATAGTTTTTGCCTGCGAACAAAAACAATCGGCTCCTTCTGAAGTAGCTGATGAGAATGTAATTACCATTAAATCCACCATACTCGATGACGGAAAAATCAAAATTGAGGGTACAACTGCAGATCTGGAAAAGTACCGGAAGATTTTTGCTGAAAAAATCAGCTTTGATTTTGTGACCGACAGTCTGGGAAATACCTTCCTGGTGGAAAAGGCTGAAATTCGCCCGTTAACCGTTGAACCCGGCGAAGAAATATTCTTTATTGTGGAAGAAATGCCTGAATTTCCGGGAGGCGAGCAGGCGCTTCGCAAATACATTGCCAATGCCATCAAATACCCGGCTGTTGCCCAGGGAAATGGTATTCAGGGTAAAGTTTATGTCACGTTTGTTGTGTCGAAAGATGGCTCGGTGGCAAATGCCAAGATTGCACGCGGAGTCGATCCATCACTCGACCAGGAAGCATTACGCGTGGTGAATGCACTGCCCAAATGGAAACCGGGTATGCAGAAAGGAAAGGCTGTAAGTGTCAGTTACACCGTTCCCATCAATTTTGTGTTACAGTAAAAGAAATTAAAAGCCCTCACTCGGAGGGCTTTATTTTTGAATAGGAATAGAATGAAACCGTTATTTTTTTTCTTGTCACTATTTCTTTTTTCCAGTGTCGTGTTTCCTCAGGAGAAAATCGACAGACTGATTCTGAATATGGAATTCGGGAAAGCGCTGGAATTTATTAATAATGAGTTGAATCATTCTCCCAATGCCAGTTTGTGGTTTAAAAAAGGAATCGTACAGCAAAATCAGCAGCAGTACCAGGACGCCCTGGTTTCGTTTGCCGAAGCGTTGTTGCTGGAACCCGATAATCCGGAGATTTTAACAGAAATGGCCGAGAGTTTTTCAGCGCTGGGGAATTATTACGATGCTTCCCCTTTTTATGAAAAAGCGGTTAATCTCAACAAAAATAACCTGGGGCTGGCAGCCAAACTGGGACGGAATTACATCAGTATGGAACACTTTAAAAAGGCGTACTCTGTCTATTCCTGCATTTATCAGAAAGATTCTTCTAATGTTTTTTGGAATAAACAACTGGCTTTCAGTGCCTACCGGGCAGGGCAAAAAGATCAGGCAAGAACACTTTATGAAAAAATAATCGTTCAGAATCCACGCGATTATTCTTCCTATTTCAACCTCCTCCGTTTGTACGACCGAAAAGAAGACCTTCCCAAAATTATTGCAGTCATTGATGCCGGGTTGGTCCATTTTCCCCAAAATGCCGGGTTTTTTAAAGAGAAAGCCATCTTTTATTTTGCACAGAAAGAATATGAAAATGCAAAAAAAAATTTTGAGTACTATTTTGCTGCCGGGGGAGACTCGCTGTATAACCTGATGCTGAATTACGGAATCAGTTCCTATTTTTCGAAAGATGAACCATTGGCTTTATCGG
Source organism: uncultured Maribellus sp. (assembly GCA_964533365.1). Taxonomy (GTDB): domain Bacteria; phylum Bacteroidota; class Bacteroidia; order Bacteroidales; family Prolixibacteraceae; genus Draconibacterium. Next base: position 8,551 of record CAZHKI010000127.1, read on the forward strand.
TATTGAAAAAATGTGAAAAGCTGAATCCAAACGATCCTTTTGGTTTGTTTTATATGAGTTTATGCCAAAAAAAACTGGGAAATCTGGACGAATCAGCGGCTAAAATGCAACAGGCCATCAATTTGTCGGTGCCGGGCTTTCTGCCTGAAATGTATCACCACCTGGGGCAAATTTTAGGCCTTCAGCGAAAGTTCGAAGAGTCGATTGAAGCTTTGAAAAAGGCAAATGAACTGGATCCCGAAAATTATGAAACCCTTTTTGAAATTGCCACCACTTACGAAGAGTTTAGTTCAAATAAAACACTGGCACTTAATTTTTACCGCATTTATTTACAGGAAGCGGGCGAGTCAGCACGGAATGTAAACTACGCTCTCGACAGGATGAAAAAAATAAAGGAAGATCTCTTTTTTGAAAAATAAAGCGAGTGGAGAGAGGATTGATTTATTAATTTTCTGAGTTCATTTCGGCCCCGGTTTTTTCTCTCACCAGGTTGGCTAACTGAACCCGGTTTTTTACACCGGTTTTGGTGTAAATCCGGTGAATGTGGTCTTTCACGGTTTGCAGGGCAATAAACAATTGTTCTGAAATGGCCTGGTTCGATTTGCCGGAGCAAATTTCAAGAATAATTTCTGCCTCCCGTTTCGATATTTCA
>CAZHKI010000128.1:0-7479 GCA_964533365.1 uncultured Maribellus sp.
AATCATTTTTTCTCTAATACATAAATTACCGAGCTGCAATTTCCGGGTTTGAAAACGCTGTTCAGCCACGATATTTCTCAAAATAGTTTTTTTAAAAAATCTTAGTATTCGTAATCGTGGAAATGTACTATTTTCAAAGGTAAGAGGAATGTGTTTTTAAAAGGTTGGCTTGATCTTTTTTTAAATTGAGTAATATTACAGCCCCATTGAAACCGTAACCATAAATTGCCGGGGGCGAATTGAATAACTGGTTGTCGTCAGGGATATATCACTGTAATAATACTGAATTGATTCGGAGTGGTTAAAAATATTTCGTATTTCAAATTTGTACTTCAGATTTCCTTTTAACGGTTTCAGATTATAGGATAAATCGGCGAAAAACACATGGTTGTTGTGTTTATTTTGTGAAGCAAGGTAAAATTCGTAAGTAACTCCAATTAAATGACGTTTTTCCGGTGTTAAAAACAAACTTCCTTCGTGCTTCTTTTTAGTTATGGATATTTCAGCTTGATCTGATTTCTGTTTGAAAAGCTGAACCTGATAATTGTAGTCAAAATTGATTTTCTTCCAGCGGTTTACACTAATTCCGGGATGAAGAGTTAGAATATTAAAATTTAACTGCCCTGTTTCGCCATTTAAAAAATACTCTTTTTTATGTTGGTTATAAAAAGTTTTAAAATTTATGGTTGCCCTCCATTTTGCTAAATATTGGTGAATTGAGAAAGTGAAGTTTTCAATTTTTGATCGATTGTTTTTTTCTGCCAATTCAAAGAATAACAGTCCGTTGTTATTTAATTGTTGTTTGGGTATTCCGGTGTGTTTGTTAATATTACTCACCCACATCAAATTGTAAAACAAACCTGAAACCGGATTCTTATAATCAATTCCAAAATTGTATCTGAAACCATTGGATCCGGCTAAATGGTCAGATCCGCGTTTTAATTGGCGGTAACTTGATAAAATATATCCCTGTGCCAGAGTTCCGGCTTCTGCTAATTTGCTGTTGAAACTGAAACCCGTTCGCCACACCCAGTATCCATTTGTATTATACCGGAATTGAAAAGCAGGTGTAAAAAGCCATTTTTGAATTTTATCAGGAACATCATGCACTTTATCGTTCATTTGAATAAAATGATAATTAAAAGGAAGCTCGATTGTTAGTCTCAGGTTTTCTTTTTCAAACTTCAGGGTTTCCGACAGATAAAAATTGGCATGATTCCAAATCAGATTATTTCGAAAACTGTCAGCTAAAACCAATTCAGTGTTTTTTTTCAATATAGTTTCCAAATGCTGATTTTCAAAATTGATACCGGATTCGGTTTCGAATTTCCATTGATTATGGATGAGGGTGAACTGCAGAAAATGTTGGGTAACCACATTCTTTTCGGTATAGTTCTGATTTGTAATTTGATAGGGTTCTCCATTGTTCATCTCATTTTTAAAAACGCCTGGAGTAATGTTTAGTCTTTGAGGTGAGCTGTTGAAATCGAAAAAGGAGTATAATCTAACAAAATTGGTTTGAACCGGGAAAATAACATCCAAGTCATTTGAAAATGAAAAATGAGGTGTTTGAGCTTTTTCGTGTAATTCATTTCCATTGTTTATCAAACCAGTTTCACTGTCCCGGTAATTGTTGATGCTAAACTTATTGGTGAGAAATCTTTTTTTATCGTTCCGGATGAATGTAAAGTCTGAGTTCAGGCTTTTATTAAAAAATTTATTTTGAGTATTTTCAAAGAGACGAATTGTGTCGTCATTTAGAAAGTAAGAGTTATTAACTTGTCCGTATTCTTCAATTATATCATGATAATAACTGCTGTTGATTTTTAGTTCCGATCCGTTTTTTAACTTAATCAGATGATTGTAGGAGAGAAGGTTGGCGTGGTTGTCCAATAATCGTTTATCATCAATTTGAGGTTTTGAAACTGGTAATATTCCAAGAAGTTCCGGTTTACGGTTTTTCAATCCCGGCAAATCATTCCCGCTGTATTCCAGTGGAAAGTGTTGCGAATTTAAATCATCACCAATGTTATTGCTTTGCCAGCTTGAAATGATTTGTTGTTTTTTATGAAACAACATTGGGGTGAGGTTAATGTGGTGTAAAACAGGTGATAACCCTGTTCCGGCAAAAAGTGTACCGGTAACTGCTACATCGTTTTTCAGTTTTATATTGATTGAAGTCCCGTCTGTCGCAATCCTGTTTTCCAATATTTTTACCGGTTGATGGTTTTGCAGAACTTCAACTGAGCTTACCGATTGATGTGGGAGATTTTTATTAGCCAGTGCATAACGGTTTTCAAGTAAATCGAGCCCTTCGATATAGTACTTCTGAATGGGTTTTCCCTGATAAAGCACTTGTCCTGTTTCATTAACTTCGAACCCCGGTAGCCGGCTGATTACATCACTGATTGAGCGGTCTCCTGATGTTGCAAAAGACTGAACAACATAATTCAGTGTATCGCCCCTAACCGAAATTGGATTTGCTCTGACATGAACCTCCCTGATTTCAAAAACATCAGGCTGAAGTACAATTTTTATTTGCTGTTCACAATTGACCAATGAAAATAAAGTGTCTTTGTAATTCAATGATTTTACAGTAATAATTACAGAATCGGTTGACCCCGTGAAAGTTAATTTGAATTTCCCGTTTTCATCTGAAATATCATAGCCAAGAAAATGGGTTGCATTACGGGTGCTTAAAACTAAAATGCTGATACCTGATAATCCTGTTTCATCTTTCGAAATCAAGGTTCCGGAAATGGTCGTTTGACCTGAAGCTACGCCAGCTATAATTAATACACAAAAAGCCAAAAAATATTTTTTATTGAGATGGGGCATGAATTTTTTCTTAGTAAATTTCGATAAAATTGTTTCTCGATTTTAAGTTATTTAATGTCCGTGCCTTCGTTTCATCATTGTTAAACTGGATGTTTTCTCCCTGGGAGAATCTGTTATATAGTTCAGCATTACTGGTTGTTAAGGCTTTCACAAAATTATTTGATGAAATTTTTTTGTAGTTTTTTACTTTGAAATATACAGGAAACGGACGAACATGTTTTGATAATTTTGTTAATGTAAACACATGTTGATTTTTACTGTCACAAATTTTTAAAATTAATCCCGGAAGTCCGTAAAATTTGTATGGTCCGTCACTGATTGGAATTTCAGGAGTAAACCATGCTTCGTAATTTCTGCCTGCAAAACTGGTTGTGGCTTTCATACATTTATAACCTGAAAGGGTATCTTGTGCTCCTGATTCAATTGTCCATTTAAAACTGATTGGTTCGGAAACCATGAAATAGGTGCGGTTTAAATACGCGGTTAGCGTAATCACTCCCGGGTTCGGATAATTTTTATAGATGTAATTTCTGCAAAATAAATGTGTGCCAAGTCCTGATGTAAGTTGGTAAATTTTTTGAAACCCTTCAGCCGTTGGTTTTTCTGATTCATACATCATTAATATTGAATCAGAATACACTCTGTCAGTTGAAACAAATTTTGATATTTTATTTCCAATCTGAAGTGTCATCTCCTGATTTTTTTTGGAATATTGGCTTGTTGAATCTTCATAGAATTCATAGACATATTCGCAACTTATAATGGCAGAATCAATTATGGAATTGGTTTGAGTAAATCCTGAAATGTAAGTTGAAACCAGTAATATTAATAGACTTAGTTTTTTCATTGTCTGAAATTTTAAGGAGTAGTAGAATCTTTAATTTTAATCTTTTGACTTTACAGAATTATTTATAACTGGGAGGAGAATCCATTGCTCCCCTCCCGGTATAATTGTTAACAAACAACTTCACAAATTGCCTCAATTTCTTCATTAAGTTCATCGTAGGTTTCCCCACAAACAACCGCTGCTGATCCTGATCCATCCGGTCAGAAAATTGCTATAGTGGCACACACTGTTGCACTGCTGGAGAATGCTATTCCAGCAAAGAGTATCCCAATTAAGACTGATTTCTTTATTGATTTTTTCATAATTTTTGATTTTTAATTGTAAAACACTTGGCTGGTTGCCCACTTTTTCCTCTGCCAGTTTGTAAAAAGCCGCTCCCGGATGTTGGTTTTTACTAAAACCTGTTAACTTCGCAATGGGCTTTACGAAGCCTGCCTCCCCGGGCCGGGAACAAAGTAACGCGTGAGACTGCCCCCGGGGAGGCTTACCCAATGAATTTGTTTTTGCCGGTTAAAATGAAATTATGCATTTTGTGTTTCGTTTTACTTCCTGTTTCGGGGTGCGAAGCCAGGGATTATCTTTTAATGATAGGATACAAATTACGACAGAAATTTATAATTTGCAAGAGGTGAAATATAGGGTGGTTTCGTTTTTTTTTTTTTTACAAGTAACTGAAAATCAGTTGCATAAATCGCGGGAATCAAGAAAATGTTTAAAAACATTAGTTGCCCGGGGATATTATTTTAATCATAATCCATGAGGCTCACCGAAACAAGATTGTCGCTTAACAAATTAAAAAAAAATTGGAATCATTTTTTCTCTAATACATAAATTACCGAGCTGCAATTTCCGGGTTTGAAAAGGCTGTTCAGCCACGATATTTTTCCGAAAAAGAAACCTTTTAAGAAAGCCACTTTCGACTTTTTATATTTTTCACTGAGCAGCGAAACGTAAAACGGGTCGAACGACATGGCATAAATGCCGGTGATGGTAAAACCATGATTTTTTGCCAGCCTGTTCATTGGCCGGGGCGTAAAATGCCAAATGTGGCGCGGCACATCCCAAGCTGCCCAGAATTGTTGGTAGTGGCGGGCGTCGTACGAATCATGATTGGGGACCGCAATCACCAGTTTACCGTTTTCCTTTAAAAGTCGTCTGAAAAATTCCATGTTTTCATTCAGCAATTGAATGTGTTCCAAAACGTGCCAGAGGGTAATCACATCGAAATTATTTTCTTCTAGTTTGAAAATATCTTCGGAAGGGAAAATGCCGAGGTTGAATTCTGTTTTTGCAAATTGACGGGCGTCGCTGCTTTTTTCGGTACCGGTTGCCTGCCAGCCATGCCGTTTCATCTCATTCAGGAAGAAACCGGTGCCGGCGCCCACATCGAGAATTTGCCCGCTTTTTAACCCGGTAATATTTTCAATCAGCTTTCGTTTCCTCCCTAACATCCATTTGCGTACCCCGTGGTAAATCCGGTTTATTAAACCCTGTGACGTGTTCGAATGCGAAATGTATTGTTCCGACTGGTAGTAGCGTCCAATATTTTCTTCGTCTTCAACGTTTTCGGTAATTTTCAATCCGCAGGTGTTGCACTGTTTAATCTGAAATTCTTCATGGGAAACGAAAAAATCGGTGCAGGTTAAAAACGGGGAGAATTCTTTTCCGCCGCAAACCGGGCATTGCTGAACATTGAATTTTGTCATGACCAGAAAAATTTGACGAAAGATAAAACTTAATTCCGGGGGAAGAAAAAAATGGTTTTATTTTATCCGGAAAACGGCCCGAACCTGATATTCCAGTGTGATATCCTGTACTTCGTCGAAACTTTCGGGGGCCATTTCGGCCGATTTCATCATCATGGCGCCCGAATACATAGGACGGGAGTATCCGTCCGATAATTCGGTGATAGTAATCACTTCGCCCAGTTCGCCGCCAATACTTTCCACCAGGTATCGGGCTTTTTCCCGGGCATCTTTCAGCGCATCAATTTTTACCTGTTTTTTGAACTCTTCCAGGTTGGAATGGTCCAGTTTACCGATGTTCATGTACTTCATTCCTTTGGCATCAGCCAATTGCATGAGCTGGTTTATTTTCGACAAATCGTTGACTTTTACCACCAACTGTTTGCTGTATAAAAATTCTTTTCCCCTGAAACGCCAGAAATTGCCCATGTTCATCACTTTCACATCTTCTTTTTCGATGCCTGACTTTCGCAGGTTTTTTATAAGGGCGTCTTCGATTTCTGCCAGCGGAATCTTGGTTTTGTAATCTGCAAATTCTTTTTTCTTTTCAAACTCTTCTTTCCAGTACTCTTCAATGCCGATGATCAACTCCATTTTATCGGGTTCGATTTTCATTTCAGCATTTCCTTTTACTTCAATCAAACGCTCGGTTACTCCTTGTGTTTGTGCAAAAATTGCAGCGGGGAGAAGTATGAATATGGCCAGCAAAATATTTTTCATAATTCCATTTTATTAAGGTGAAAAGTAAAACTATCGTTCAAATAGAACAAAAAACCACGAAAACTATTGTTCCCGTGGTTGAATTATTTTTATGAAATAATATCAAATGATTAGCATGGCATCGCCATAAGTTCCAAAACGGTAGTCTTCTTTCAGTGCGGTTTTATAGGCTTGCATCACAAAATCGTACCCGCCGAAAGCTGCCACCATCATCAGCAGGGTGGAGTAGGGCAGGTGGAAGTTGGTGATCATCCGGTTAGCGACGCTGAAATCGTAAGGTGGAAAAATAAATTTGTTGGTCCATCCTTCGTAAGGTTTTAAATGCCCCTGAGTGGAAACCGAACTTTCGAGGGTCCGCATCACGGTTGTTCCAACAGCACAAATGTTTTTTCTTTCGTCTTTTGCGTTATTGACCACTTCGCAGGCTTCTTCCCTGATCCAGATTTGTTCTGAGTCCATTTTGTGTTTGGTGAGGTCTTCCACGTCAACACTGCGGAAGTTTCCCAACCCAACATGCAGGGTAATGTAGGTGAAGTTTACCCCTTTAATTTCGAGGCGCTTTAAAAGTTCGCGGCTGAAATGCAGCCCGGCTGTGGGTGCTGCAACTGCGCCCTCGTGTTTGGCAAAAATGGTTTGGTAGCGGTCTTTATCTTCGGGTTGTACCGGACGGTTGATGAATTTCGGCAGCGGTGTTTCGCCCAGTCCGTAAAGGGTTTTTTTGAATTCGTCGTAAGGCCCATCGAACAAAAAGCGCAGGGTTCGTCCGCGGGAGGTTGTATTGTCGATAACTTCGGCCACCAGCAGATCGTCTTCGCCAAAATAGAGTTTGTTGCCAATCCTGATTTTTCGCGCGGGGTCAACCAATACGTCCCAAAGGCGTTGTTCGCGGTTGAGTTCGCGTAATAAAAATACTTCGATTTCGGCGCCGGTTTTTTCCTTGTTCCCATATAAACGGGCCGGAAAAACTTTGGTGTCGTTAAATATCATGACATCTTTGTCGTCGAAATAGTCGAGTACATCCCGGAATAATTTGTGCTCAATCGTACGGGTGGCCCTGTTCAGCACCATTAATTTTGATTCATCCCTGTTTTCTGCCGGATGAAGGGCTATTTTTTTATCATCCAAATCATATTTGAACTTTGATAATTTCATGTGTATATATTTTCAATTTCTATTTCAGCAAAATCAATGTTTCTGTGCAGGAGATATTTACTTTTCTCCGGTAAAACAGTTTTTTGGTATCTTTTAAGTTTTTTCGTTACGAAGTAACTTTTAGTTGGTTTCATTAACAGTCAGGTTTTTTAAGAATGAATCCATGTCCAATGCATT
>CAZHKI010000128.1:7489-9202 GCA_964533365.1 uncultured Maribellus sp.
AATTACCAATTCTGGTCCTGCGCAAACCGGTTAAGTATGCCCCGCAGTTTAATTTTTCTCCCAGGTCGCGGGCCAGCGCACGGATGTATGTCCCTTTGCTGCAGGCGACCCTGATTTTAACCAAAGGTAAATTAAACTCTTCGGTTTCAATTTTACTTATAACAATTTTTTTGGGTTGAAGTTCCAATTCCTGACCGTTTCTGGCATATTCAAAAGCTCTTTTCCCCTTCACTTTTACGGCCGAAAAAACCGGCGGGATCTGGTTGGTTTCGCCAAGAAATGTTTTCAGTACATCGTCGAACCTTTCGCGGGTAACATGCGAAACATCAAAGGTATTATCTTCTTCGGTTTCCATGTCGAACGACGGAGTGGTTGCCCCCAGTTTCAGGGTAGCCAGGTATTCTTTTTCTTCCAGTTGAAACGATTCAATCTGTTTGGTGGCTTTGCCGGTGCATAAAATCATCAGGCCGGTGGCCAGCGGATCGAGCGTGCCGGCATGCCCTACTTTCATTTTTTTGATTCCCATTTTACGGCACAACGAATTTCGCACCCTTTGAACCAAATCAAAAGATGTCCATTCGAGGTTTTTGTCGAACAAAAGCACCTCTCCCGTTAAAAAATCATACTCCTGCTTGAGATTGGTCATTGACAATCGTCTAACTAACAATGCTTTAAGAATAATCTAAAAATCAGGCTGCAAAGATAGCAATTAGACCAATAAAGATGCAATAAACAGCAAAATAAATTAGTTTTCCCTGTTTGATTATTTTAATCATCCACGAGCAGGCTAAAAGGCCGGAGACAAATGCGGCGATAAACCCGGCCAGTAAAGGAAGGATTTCAATTTTTTCACCGGAAGTAAAGTCTCCACCAACCAAATCGAGAAAAGCTGCCCCAAGAATCGGAATCAACACCATTAAAAAAGAGAACCTTGCGATTTCATCTTTTTTTGTTTTTAATAAAAGCCCGGTGGCAATGGTGGCTCCGCTGCGCGAAATTCCCGGAATAACGGCGATGGCCTGTGCAACTCCAATAATGATCGATTTCCTAAAAGTAATAGGCTGGTCTCCTTTCTTTGCAAAATGGGCAACCGAAAGCAAAAGCGCTGTTACCAGCAGCATACTGCCTACCAGGACGAGGTTGCCCGTAAAAAGCTGCTCAATTTCTTCCTTGAAAAACAAACCTGAAAAAACGACCGGGATGGCTGATAAAAGAATTTTAGAAATATATACTGTTGATTCGTTCCATTGAAACGCAAACAAATCTTTCAGAAGAACGAACAGATCTTTCCGGAAAACCACCAGCGTACTTAAAACAGTTGCCACATGGACAACAACGGCAAACAAAAGATTGTCACCTTCATGAATCCCCAGAAGGGCATGACCAATTTCGAGATGCCCGCTTGAACTGACCGGAAGAAATTCCGTTAATCCCTGAAGGATGCCGAGGAGGAGGGCTTGAAATTCATTCATTAGAAAAGAAAAATTAGTTGTTGTCTTTGGGTTTTTTCATGATGGCATAAATTTCGAAAACAAAGCCAATCAGCAAAAGAAGTGGAGCCAGGGTAATTCTGCGGAAGCTGAAAATTTCGGGATTAAAAACATTGGGATCGTTGCTGCCTCCACCGGCCATTAAAATAAAACCAATTACAATAATGACAAAACCAATGGCCATTAATCGGTAATTTTCTTTTCCAAGTGCAAATCCGGTCTC
>CAZHKI010000129.1:0-2403 GCA_964533365.1 uncultured Maribellus sp.
GGAAACAATACACGATGGTGGAACGCATCACGTTCGACATGTCAAACAAGGTATCAGGGATTTACCTGGTGACACTCGACATTGACGGCGAACGGACCGTGAAAAAACTGGTGGTTGACCGGAAATAGAGATTTCAGGTACGATTTAAACAAAAAATCCGGTTAACATTTTTGTTAACCGGATTTTTTTTTGATTTGTGGGGTGATGATTAAATTCCACTGAAATCAACCCCTTCAAATAAAACAGAAGGAGTGAGCCACGATGAATTTTTATAGACGTCGTTTCCGGTTTCACCAATAGCCGACCAGAGGGTTTTCATATTCCCGGTGATGTTCATTTCCGAAACCGGACGGACGATGTTCCCGTTTTCAATTAAAAAACCTTCGATTCCATAAGAGAAATCGCCGGTTGTGCCGTTACAGTTTCCCCCGTTAAACCCGGTAACCAGAATTCCTTTTTTTATCAGGGCAACCATTTCCTGCAGATTGTGGTTCCCGGTTTCGAAAACCAGGTTGGTGGAGCTTCCGCTGGTGGGTGCCATTCCCAGTTTTTTTCCGTAGTAGGTGTCGATATAATAGTTCTTCAGGATACCTTTTTCAAAAACCATTCGTTTTTTTGTGGCCAGTCCTTCGCCATCGAACAAGCGTGAACCACGGCCGGAAACAATAAACGGGTCATCGGTGATGGTCAGTTTTTCAGAAAAAACCTTTTGATCCAGTTTGTCGATTAAGAATGAATTTTTTTGCTGAATGGCTGAGCCGTTCAGCGCCGAAATCAGTGGGCTGAAAATTCTGGGTACCTGGCGGTTTTCGACGATCATGGGCATTTTCCCCGATTCGATTTTTCCCTGTCCGATTTTTTTCAGGGCCCGTTCGAGCGCCTGGGCGCCGATTTCTTTTTTTTGCAGTTCGTTATAGAAGATGGAACTGTCGTACCAGTACGACTCAGGCCGGGCATCGCCACCCTTTACCGAAACCGATGCGAACAGGCTGAAATTCGTGTTGGCCGTGTCGCCTTCAAAACCATTACTGGTGACCATTACCCGCTCGTCAATTCCGTCGGAATAACTGGTGGAAACTGAAATGATCCGTTCGTCTTTTCCCAGCGCTTCTTTTTCGATAGCAAAAGCCAGGTCGATTTTTTTCTGTGGATCGATGGCGTCGAATTGTGAATCGAGAACGTTCAGGTTTTTATTCTCTCCTTTGTAATAAAGTTCCGGGTCGGGCAGGGTGCGGAATTCGTCTTCCGACAGGTATTTTGTCCCGGAGATGGCTTCGGTGATAAACCGCTCCAAATCTTCCTTTTTTAACCGGTTGGTGGAATGCCCCGAATATTTTTTATCGACAAAAAGCCGGATGGACAGGCTGCATTCGATTGCCTGTTCCAGTTTGTCGATTTTTTCGTCGCGGACTTCGACACTGCTGCTTTTACTGTTTGAAATGGTTACGCTTGCCTGCTGGGCCCCATGGTCGAGCGCATGTTGCATGGCCCATTTTGCCAGGTTGTATTTTTCATTTTTTGTCATTGCAATCTTCTTTTAACGTTAAACCTGATAAATTAAGCATTCGTCCCGCCTACGGTTAGTTTTTTGACCAGTACGGTTGGCATCCCGCAGGTAACGGGTACCGACTGGCCATCTTTCCCGCAGGTCCAGGTGCCATTGTCGATCTGGTAATCGCTGGCCACCATCGAAATGTCGGACAATGCCTGTGGCCCGTTGCCGATAATGTTGATGTCCTTAATCGGCCGGGTCAGTTTTCCGTTTTCAATCAGATAACCTGATTTTACGAAGAATGTAAAATCACCGGCGCCAATCTGTACCTCGCCGTTACTGAAATTATCAACAAAAACGCCGTAACTGACGCTGGAGATGATTTCTTCTTTGGTGTGCGGGCCGGCTTCCATGTAAGTTGACCGCATCCTCGGGATGGGGATGTTGCGGAACGACTCGCGGCGGCCGTTGCCGGTAGGTTCAACCCCGTAAAAACGGGCACTGATCCGGTCGTGGATGTAACTGTTCAGGATTCCCTCTTTAACCAGGTAGGTTTTCTGAACGTCGTTCCCCTCGTCGTCGATATTGATGGAGCCACGGTTGTTTTCCAGTGTGCCGTCGTCGATGATGTTGACAAAGCTTTCGGCTACCTTTTTCCCCATTTTATCGCTGAAAATGGAAGTTCCTTTTCGGTTGAAATCGGCTTCAAAAGTATGTCCGATGGCTTCGTGGAGTAGAATACCGGAGCCTCCGGCACCCATTACCACAGGCATTTCGCCGGCTTTGGGCTTGGTGGCCTCAAACAAAAGATTGGTGCGATCGACGGCTTCGTTTGCCAGTTCGTCAATCAGTTCGTCGTTCAGCCATTCGTAACCGTTTCGGAACGAACGGGCAACATACGAATTTTCAAT
>CAZHKI010000129.1:2413-7440 GCA_964533365.1 uncultured Maribellus sp.
GCCTTTTTGCATGATACAAACCACGCCGAAACTGACCATGGGCCGGTAATCGTAGGTGAGTCGGCCTTCTGAATTGTAAAACAGGACGTAACTGGTTTCGTCACTTAAGAATGCATTGGTTTTAATCACTTTTTCGTCGAGGCTGAAAACCTTGTCGTTAATTTTTTGCACGAAAGGTACTTTGTCTTTAACTGACACCTCTTCCCAGTTTGTCCCAATGGAATAATAATTGGATGGGATTTTTTCCGCTGTTTGGGCCGGATTGAACTTTTCGTTGCTGCCGGCAATGCTGGCGGCCAGTTTTGCTGCGTTCAGCATATCTTCAGGTGTGATGGTTTCTGAATAGGCAAAACCGGTCTGGTCGCCTTTCAAAACCCGGATGCCCACCCCGAAATCGATATTCGAAAAAGCCCGGTTGACCTTGCCGTCTTCCAGTCCAAGGCTGTTCGAGATTTTATGCTCAAAAAACAGATCGGCGTAATCGCCTCCTTTGCTCATGGCTGCTGCTATTACTTTTTGCAGCGTTTCCACCGATACTTCAAAATGATCCAAATAATTCTTCACGTTTGCTGAAATTTTTACGTTTTGACACGACTGCAACAGCGGCGGTAAAATCATACATCCGGCTACTGCAACGCCTCCTGTTTTGATAAAGTTTCGCCTGTCAACTATCATTTTTATAGGTTTTGATTTGAAAACTATTTTCTGAAATGGAAATGAAATTGATTTATCTGCGAATATATGTATTAGTAACAGTTGCAAAATTACATGAAATTGTCATTCGACCCGGTAAAATAAATTTGATTTGTATGATTTTTAATTTTTATCAAAAAAAGAAACATTTTTCTGTATGGGTATATTTATTTTGGGGTATAGTGTTATAAATAATATATTATTTTAATATGTAGGTTAAATTTTAATACCATTTGCTTTGATTTGTTTATATAATTTTAAAACAAAGGGTGTTTTTGTATGAGATTTCTGAAATTAGAATCGGCAGATTGTAAATTTTGTATTAATTTTTATCGTTTTGCTACTAAATAAGGTTTTTGTATTTCAATATTCAATATTTTAGCGTTTTCACTTTGACAGATGCTACATTAATTTTAAAAATAATAACATCATGAAATCAAAACTGGAGTATGTCTGGCTGGATGGTACTGTACCATCGCAGCAACTGAGGGCGAAAACCCGTCTGGAAGATAATTTTAGCGGTAAACTGGAAGATTGTCCGGTTTGGTCATTCGACGGCTCATCGACCAATCAGGCTTCCGGCGGTTCGTCGGATCTTCTGTTAAAACCTGTTTTTATTTGTCCTGATCCGGATCGCAAGAATGGTTACCTGGTGATGACCGAAGTTTTAAATCCCGACGGTACGCCACATCCAACCAATGGCCGCGCCCATATTGAAGTAGAGGATGAAGATTTTTGGTTTGGATTCGAGCAGGAATATTTTCTATACGATCCGCAAACCCGTCTGCCTTTGGGATTTCCGGCCGGTGGATTTCCCCTTCCTCAGGGCCCTTATTACTGTGGAATTGGTGGTTCGAAAGCTTTTGGCCGCAATATCGTGGAAGAACACCTCGATTTGTGTATTGAGGCCGGGCTCAATATTGAAGGAGTCAATGCTGAAGTTGCTGCAGGGCAGTGGGAGTACCAGATTTTTGCCAAAGGCGCCCATAGTGCCGGAGACCAGATTTGGATTGCCCGCTACCTCCTGGAGCGAACCGCTGAAAAATATGGGGTTGATGTGGAATTGCACCCCAAACCACTGGGTAAAGACCTCGACTGGAATGGTTCGGGAATGCATGCCAATTTCTCTAACGGGTTGATGCGCACCTGCGGCGATAAAAATGTGTTTGTGGCCATTTGCGAAGAATTCAGAAAATACGTTCCGGAACATATTGCTGTTTACGGCGCCTACAACGACCAGCGCCTGACCGGAAAACATGAAACCGCTTCCATTAACGATTTTAGTTACGGCGTTTCCGACCGCGGTTCTTCCATACGTATTCCTGTGGGCACGGTTGAAAATGGCTGGAAAGGCCGGCTTGAAGATCGCCGCCCGGCTTCGAACGCCGATCCGTACAAAGTTGCAGCCCGTATCATTAAAACGGTACACAGCGCAAAATTGTAGTACGATTTATACGATATCCTGAATCTCAAATATTATTGGGGAAGCTGTCTGGCGTCAAAGCCAGGCAGCTTTTTTTTGGGAAGTTCCGAAATTAATTCATTCGACTGCTGCCGATTCGCAAACATACGTGGGAATAATTCCTGAACTGCTGATGCGGATGCCGGCCATGTCGGGCAGCGTGTTCCCCGATAAAACCAGGGCTGTGTCCAGACCGAATTTGTTCCCGCCAATGATGTCGGTATATAACGTATCGCCCACCATCAGGATTTCATTTCTTTTTACAGGAATATCTTTTAACGCCCGTTCGTAGGCCAGTAAAAACATTTGTGCGTCGGGTTTCCCAAAGCGGATGAAATTTTTCCCGATGATTTTTTCAACCATGTCGGCAATGCTCCCAATGGCGACCGAAATATCGTTTTTACTGACCGGGTAATTGATGTCGGTGTTGGCCACAATAACAGTCATGTTCTTTTTACGCAGCAGGTTAATGGTTTTGTTGATGTCGTCGTTCCAGTTGAAGCCTTCATCGTCGAGAAAAGCAAACGATTCGATGTGGTCGATGTGGTTCAGGTCGATATTTTTTACCGGAATGGTTTTCAGGTTGGCAGTTTCAATGTAATGGGCCGATTTTTCGGTGCCCAGGTAAGCCACGGCATGTCCGTTTGAAATTTTCGTTTTAAAAAATTCCATGGCCAGCATCCCCGACGACAGGATTTTGTCGGTAGTCACATAATGCATCCCCCTGTCCTGATACCACTGGGCCAGCGCTTCAGGGCTCCGCGACGAGTCGTTGGTGAGAATGTAGTAGTAAATGCCTTTTTCTTCGAGGTATTCAAAGGTGTTGGCAATTCCGGGAATCAGTCCTTTGTGGTTTTTCAGCACCCCAAAAGCATCAAAAAAAACGGCTTTGTAGTTTTTAACAACACTCCTGAAACTTTTTGTCCTCATGGGTTTTGTATTATTTTTTTAGATTTTTAATGCTTTAAGAATAACATCTTCCCTGTAATTGGCGTCAAGCGAAGGGAAATACATATCGAAAGCTTCCTGCATCAGTTTGCTGGAGTAAACCTGCCGGAAGAAATAAGGCCCGTCCTTTATCACGTAATTCAGGATAAAAAAGCGGTATGCTTCTTTGATGAATCTTACTTCAGGCTCCGAAAGCGGGAAAATCCGGTGATATTCTTTCAGGAAAATCAGAAACCGTTCTTCCATGAGCGGGTTGACGAGATAGCTGAAAACGGTGCGATCGCCGGCATCGGAAACTACCCGGCTAAAAAAATAGAAATCCATAACCCGCGAGGCCATGCGAAACCAGTCGTAATCCCATCGCGAATAAAGTTTCCCGTCGCTGGTAATCGAAAAGTTACCAATGTTCCAGTCCACAAACACAGGGATTGTTTCGAAAAGACTGTTGTATTTAATTATTTCAGTGTTTTCGAGGAAGGTTTCACTTTGTTTCAGTACCAGCTTTTTGTGTGATTCGCTTAACTTTAACATACCGCTTTCTGCCGTATTCATGAGTTGGTTAATGTCGGTTGCCAGGCTTTTTGACGCGCTGGGCAACTGGTTGCTCACATTGGTGCAGGCAATATGAAACCGGGCCAGTTCGCGCCCCAGTTTCCGGATAAGTTTTTCGTCGAGGCGGCGGGGCAGTTTGTGCAGCGTTTTGATGGGATTGTAAAAAACAACCCACGCATTTTGATCTTCCTGGTGATTACGGAATATAAACAGTTCGTTTTTTTTCACCAGCGATTGGGCCAGAAAATTTTCGTATGGGCGTTCCAGGTTGTTGGCCAGGTTGTTGATGATGATGTGGTCTTCCCTGAAATCTTCAAATTTTCCGTAATCCGATAGCTTGGCAAACACCGGTTCGCGGTTGTAAAACGAAATTTTATAAACGTGATTGGTTGAAACGTGGACGCTTACATCATAAACGGCTTTTATTTCATGGCGGTTGTCGAATTCGCGCCAGGCATGTTTTATGATTTCGGTATAATTGGTATTCCGCATATTTATGGTTTTATCGGACTCAAAAATAACCGGTTTTCCCGATCAAATGATTTCGAAATACCTTTTTAATTCCCAGTCGGTCACGTCGTTGTTAAATTTTTGCCATTCCCATTCACGTGTTTTGGTGAAATGATCGACAAAGGGATCGCCAAAAAGTTCCCTGGCAATTTTTGAACCGGCCATTTTTTGGGTGGCGTCGGCCAGGTTAGCGGGCAGTTTATTGCAGGAAGGGTCGTTGTAACTGTTTCCTTTGGTTTCGGGGAAAGTCAGTTCCAGTTGGTTTTTAATTCCGTACAGCCCCGAAGCCAATGATGCTGCCATGGCGAGGTAGGGATTGGTGTCGGCGCCGGGGACGCGCAGTTCGAGCCTCGATGTTTTTGTGTCTCCGGGAATAAACCGCACGGCTGCTGTCCGGTTGTCGGTTCCCCAGGTAATGTTGGCCGGTGCCCAGTCGCCATGCCCGATTCGTTTATAACTGTTTACGTTGGGCGCATACATGGGCAGTACTTCCGGCAGGCAGGTCAGCACACCGGCAATGTATTGCCTGGCCAGTTTGTTGGAATTGACGGCGTCGAAAAACAGGTTGTTCCCGCTATGATCCCACAGGCTTTGGTGCAGGTGCCCGCCGCAGCCCGGCAGTTTGCTGTTCCATTTGGCCATGAAACTTGAAACAAACCCGTGACGGTAGCCGATTTCCTTGACCCCGTTTTTGAACAGCACGGCTTTGTCGGCTGCCGCCAGCATTTCGTCGAAAAGAATGGTGGCCTCGAAAACGCCTGGTCCGGTTTCGGTATGCGCGCCTTCAACCGGTACGTTGAAACGTTCCAGTAATTCAAATAAATCGTTGACGTAGGCATGGTTCAATGCAGTACGCAGTTCG
>CAZHKI010000129.1:7450-9199 GCA_964533365.1 uncultured Maribellus sp.
GGAATAACCAAACATTCCAGGTGTGGCCGGCTGTAACGACTGGAAGTTTGATTCATGGATTCCGGATGGTGTGCCTTTAAAATTGAACCATTCGAATTCCTGGGCAAAAAAGGCCCTGAATCCCATCGATTCGCACAAGGCGTTTATCCTTTTCAACAGGCTGCGCGGACAAACAGCGCCGTGTGCTTTTTCAGCACTGAAGTCGGCCAAAAAAAACGGTACTGAATTTTCCCACGGAATTTCCCTGTAAGTGTTCAGGTCGAGGGTTGCTTTTGCGTCGGGATAGCCCGTGTGCCAGCCGGTTAAGGCAACTTGGTCGTAACAGGCGTCAGACGAGTCCCAGCCAAAAATAACATCGCAAAAGCCAACTCCCTTGCCGGCAATTTCCAGAAATTTTTCCTTGTGAAGGTATTTTGCCCGTAAAATTCCGTCAATGTCAGCAATGGCAAATTTGACTTTTTTCGTTTCCGACTTTTCTATTTTTTGTATGATTTCTTTATGGTCCATTTTTGCTTCAAAATTTTTAAAGTAAATTATACGATATCGCGGGAATTATTAACGGATTTTATATAAAAATGCAGAACATTCTTCTTTTTTTTAACCTTCCGGATTTCTGTTTGCCATTTCACCCCGGAATTTTTGCTTCTACTTACTAATACGATTAAAGTTAAGTAATCATTTTCCGAAATATAATAAAATGAACTAAGAGCCCTTTAATTTTATAGTCATCATTGAAAATTTATATGAATTTTTTAAAATAGCCCCACAAATTTGAGGCGGTGTTTGTTTAAATGTTTTAATTTTGATTTTCATAAAGCGAACAGATAAATAGTAAAAAACATGGCACAATTCAGATTTAGAGCACTGGAAGAAGTCCTCAACCGCAAGCCGGTGGAAGTAGTCAGGGAAGAGAACCTGGTATCCGATTATTTCGGGATGATGGTATTCGATCAGGTAAAAATGAAAAAGTACCTGTCGCGGGAAGCATTCAAAGCCGTCATTGATGCGGTAGAGAAAGGAACGACCATCGATCGGAAGATGGCCGATCAGGTGGCTCAGGGGATGAAAGCCTGGGCTATTGAAAACGGGGCAACCCATTATACGCACTGGTTTCACCCGTTAACCGACGGGACAGCCGAAAAGCATGATGCGTTTATTGTTCATAACTCAGAGGGTGGTGTAATTGAGGCATTTTCGGGGAATTTACTGGCCCAGCAGGAACCCGATGCTTCGTCGTTTCCCAGCGGAGGTATCCGCCAGACTTTTGAAGCACGTGGCTATACGGCCTGGGATCCTTCGTCGCCCGCATTTATCAGCGAAACCACGCTGACCATTCCAACCATATTTATCTCATACACCGGTGCGGCGCTCGATTATAAAACCCCGTTACTGAGGGCATTAAGCGCTGTCGATAAGGCTGCAACCGAAGTGTGCCAGTATTTCGATAAAGCCGTAACTTCGGTGAAAGCCAACCTCGGCAGCGAACAGGAATATTTTATTGTTGATGAAGCGCTGTACATGGCCCGCCCCGACCTGGTATTAACGGGCAGGACTTTAATGGGGCACAGTTCGTCGAAAGACCAGCAACTGGGCGACCACTATTTTTCTTCCATTCCCACACGGGTGAACCGCTACATGCAGGACGTGGAAAATGAAGCCTTCAAATTGGGAATTCCTTTAAAAACCCGGCACAACGAGGTGGCGCCTAATCAGTTCGAAATTGCCCCCATTTTCGAGGAAGCCAACCTG
>CAZHKI010000130.1:0-9174 GCA_964533365.1 uncultured Maribellus sp.
ATTTCTCTCATGCGGATTTGGAATTGTGGTTCTGAACCTGGAGAAAATGGAAGTAAAAGACACCTATATCATTGGAAACGGGGGCGCCTTTCTGAATGTGAACGATGTTGAAATTTTTCAAAACAGCATTTATGCCGCTACAAACGAAGGATTGTATGTTGCCGACCGGAACAGCCCTAATTTGCTGGATTACAACAATTGGAAAAGAATTGAAAATATCCCCCGTGCAACCCAAAAATTCAGCCATTTGGTAGTCCATGCCGATGCCCTCATCGCCTGCTACACTCCTGATGAATACAGTCAGGACGAGTTGTACCGGTTATCCGGCGACGAATGGACCAGATACCAACCTCAAATTCAATATGCTTATGATATCCAGTCGAACGGGACTATCCTGGCTGCCACCAGCCGCGCCGAAATATATTTGGTTGACAACCAGCACAACAACCTCGGGATGATTAACCGTTACGAATTTCCGGGAGAAACGGGTTCCCTGGTCAGCCCCCGCAGTACCGGAATTTCATCCGACGGGACCATCTGGGTGGCTGACAATGCAAAAGGAATGGTACATATTTCGGGGAACACGTTTGAAACAATTTATCCCAGCGGCCCTCTGGACAACAGCATCTTCTCGCTGTATGCCAACGGCGCCGATTTATGGGTGCTTCCCGGCGGCAGGGACGACACCTGGACCAACACCTGGCAGTCCCCGCGCTTTCAGTTGAACAGAAACGGAGAATGGACCAATTTCACCAAAACTCAATTCCCTGAACTGGATAATTTTTTTGATATGGTTTGTATGGTAACCGACCCGGGCGATCCCGATCATATTTTCGTGGGAAGCTGGGGCGGTGGCCTGCTTGAATTTCAAGGCAACCAGTTCGTTAACCGTTATACCAACCGCAACAGCCCGCTCGAAACCGCGCTCCCCAATCAACCCAACGAACCTTTCGTGAGAATTGGCGGACTGGATTTCGATTCGCAGGGGAACTTGTGGATTGCCAACTCCGAAGCTGGAAAAAACCTGCACAAAATATCTCCTTCCGGCGACTGGGAATCGTTTACACTTCCCGAGGTGGCCAACAGCCGCAATATCGGACAAATGATTGTCAACAAGAGCGACGATAAATGGATTATTGTGCCCCGTGGCCACGACATTTATGTGGTAGACAAAACCGGGACCCAAAAAAAACACCTCCCGCTGATTTCCTATTTCAATAACGGGATCAACGAAATTTTCAACCGTATGAACGATGTATATTCGATTGCCGAAGACCATGATGGCAATATCTGGATTGGCACATCAAAAGGAGTTGCTGTTTACACCAGCCCGTCGCGCATCTGGACCGCTTCAACTTTTTACGCTACCCAGCCCAGCCTCAACCTCAACGACGGATTGTATCACCCGCTTCTGGAAACCGAAACCGTTACTGCGATTGCCGTTGACGGAGCCAACCGAAAATGGCTCGGGACCAAAAGCTCAGGTGTTTACCTTATCTCAGATAACGGCGAAGAAGAGCTGATGCATTTTACCCAGGAAAACAGCCCGTTATTGTCAAACTCCATTAAAACCATCGCCATCAACGAAAAAAGCGGCGAAGTATTTTTTGGAACCGACGAGGGGCTAATTTCCTACTTTGGCGATGCAACCGGGGGAAACGACGGTTTTAAAAATGTGTACGTTTATCCCAACCCGGTCAGGGAAACCTATAGCGGGCCGGTAACCATCAGCGGACTCATGGAAGATTCAGATGTAAAAATTACCGACATCAGCGGCAACCTTGTCCATCACGCTCAGTCGCTGGGAGGGCAGGCCATCTGGGATGGTAAAAACCTGAATGGCAACCGGGTAAAAACCGGCATATATCTCGTGTTTTGCAACGATAAAACCGGAAACGAAACTCACATAACCAAACTGCTGTTTATTCATTAACCCATGCTCGCCACTACCGAGGGAATCGTTTTACATTTTGTCAGATACGGTGAAAGCAGCGTAATCGCGACCATTTACACCCGCGAATCGGGCCGGCAAAGTTTCATGGTTAATGCGGCACGAAGTAAAAAAACGGAAAACAAAGCCGGTCTTTTACAGCCCCTGTTCCTGGTCGATCTGGTTGCTTACCAAAAACAAAACCGTGAAATCCACCGTGTAAAAGAACTGCGAATCAGCCACTCGTACCAGAACATTCCTTTCGATATTACCAAATCCACTCAGGTGATCTTTCTTGCTGAAGTATTATATAAAACCATCAACGAACAGGAGAGTTTTCCTGAAATGTTCGATTTTATAAAAAATGCTCTTTTATACTTCGACCTGATGGAAAAAGGCAGCGCCGGGTTTCACCTTTGGTTTTTGTTCCGGCTGACCGAATATTTCGGATTTCTGCCCGACACCACGCAAAAAACTGCCGAAGGCTGGTTCGATTTACAAAAAGGGGCAATCGTTGCCCGTGAACCGGCTCACCCGATATTCATGGACAAAGAAATGACCGCCTGCTTTTGTACACTGGCAAACCTCAAAATAAACGAACTCAGCGGATTTGCCGTTTCCCGGAAAATACGGGAAACGCTCTTGTCGAAAATGATGGATTACTATCATTTGCATTTTGAAAACCTGAGTGAAATTAAATCGTTGAAAATCCTGAAGGAATTGTTCCGGTAATGAAACCGGAGTGAAGAGAAATGTTGTAAAACCGCTCTTTATTCTTTGAACACTAAGGCTTCGTAAGTATAAAGTTCAGCTTCCTTCCAGCCGTTCCAGCCAATTCCGGCTTTGTCGCGGGCGCAATGCCCGAGGAACTCGTGAACATTCCAGCCGGTTTTTACGGCTACCTGTGGTAAAAAAGTTCCGCTGCTAAAATCTTTTTTGATAAAAATTCCATGTCTTCCCAGTTCAATCTCGTTGGGCGAACTGATTTTTTTCAACGGCGAAAGAACGGATATTTCCAGTTTCATCGTATCCGTTTCAGAAAGTTCCAGGGATTCGAAACGGTGGTCGCGGGCGGCTGAAACGGCCATCATCTGCACCATTTCGTTCAGCGGTATATCGCGGGCAAATCCGCCAATGCAGCCCCGCAACTGGCCACCGGTATAAATGCTGACAAAAGCGCCAGCCACTTCATTCAACGCTGGTGAAGCAGAAGGTTTAATATCACCTTTCGCCCCGGTTTTCAGAAAATGAATGATGGCAGCCCTGGCTTTTCCCAACAGTTCGTCCTTTTCCTCCTTTGTCAGTGAAAACTGATTTTCGTTTTCGGAGATTGTTATTCCCCAGTAACCAACTACCCGGTTATGATCGCCGAAAAATTTGGAATCGCCCGAATTCTGGTATTCAACTTTTTTGTAAATAAGCGGTTTACCCGTGGTTAACCAGAGCAGGGTCAAAACCGATGTCCATCCACACAACGAAGTGGCCAGATTTTTTATTCTCAGGGCTTTATTTTCCTCCAGCACCCGAAGCAATTCGTCCGGCTGGTTTTTGCAAATGGCTTCGGCCGTCAGAAAATCAACCTGATTGGCATCGTCGTAACCGGGGTAATGTGAGAAATCGGAACTGATGACGAACAGATTTTCGGGGGTAAACCAGGGCTCGAGGGCTTTGGCAATTTTTTCACACTCTTCGCTGCTGCCTGTTCCCAGAATAATGGGAACCAGCTTAAAATTTGTTCCGAGTACATGCTGCAAGAAAGGCAACTGTACCTCAAGGCTGTGTTCTTCCCGGTGAGCTTCACCGTTCAGCAGAAACAGTGGCGAAGCAGACAGAAGTTGTTCCGCGATTTCGGCATCAACATGAATTTCACCAAGCGGAGTTTCATAATTTTCGCGAAAAACCGCCGCTCCGTGAAAATGAAACCGGTGACTCGAAGCGATGACAAAAATATGCTTGAATGCAATGTTTTCAGGAATTTGTTTGTAGGCCGATGCGGCAACTTTACCGCTGAAAATATACCCGGCGTGCGGAACAATCATTGCCCGCAAACGCCCTGAGGATTCATTCTGCTTTTTTGCACCATTGAACAGGCTGAATAATTCCTTCGAAAGCTCATATTTGGATCCGGGATAAAATTTTCCGGCAAAAACGGCTTCCCGGGGTTGGTTTTTTTTGCCATGCCAGCTTTCCATTTTCATTCATTTTTAAAGTGGCAAAATTCAGAAAAGAAAGTTTACGTTGGTTTTGGCAGCGTAAACCAAACGGTTGTACCCTTCCCGGGGGTGCTGTCTATCCCGATAGTTCCCCCGTTGTACTCAACAAATTCCTTGCAAAGAACCAGCCCCAGCCCGTTCCCTTGTTCATTTTCGGTACCCAGTGTCGTAACAATGGAATCAATCCGAAATAACTGGTTCACCTTCTCGGGCCGGATGCCCACACCTGTATCGGCCACTGCAAGCCGGACAAAATCATCCTGATCTTCCACAATGATTTGAATACTTCCCTCCTTCGGTGTAAATTTTATGGCATTGGAAACCAGGTTTCGGATAATGAGAAGAACCATGTTTTTATCGGCAAAAACAAAACTTCCGGAATGAACCGACGACATCAATTCGATTTGCTTGTTGCCTGCAATTGGCTGGTAGGTGGTCAGAATTTCATCGACCAAATCCTGCACGTTAAGTTTTTCGGGCGAATATTTGATGCGGCCGGTTTGAGCCCTTGCCCATTCCAGCAGGTTTTCCAACAGGTTCAGCGTATTTTTCGAAGTATTCCCAATATCGTCGAGCAACTCGTCGATTTCCTGGACGGTGAGCACTTCGCGGTTTTCTTTGATGAGTTGGACAAAACTCAGGATAATTCCGAAAGAGCCCCGTAAATCGTGCGAAATGATGGAAAAGAATTTATTTTTTGCCGCCACTTCGTCCTGCAGGGTTTCCTTGGTCCGTTTCAGCGAAAGATGTGTTTTTACCCTGGCCAGCAGTTCGTTCCCGATAAAGGGTTTGGTTATATAATCCACGGCGCCGAGTTCAAATCCGGTAGTAATATCATCGGTTTCGGTTTTAGCCGTGATAAAAATAACCGGGATATCTTTGGTTTCATCCGCTTTTTTCAGTCGCCGGCAAACTTCGTGGCCATCCATCACGGGCATCATCACATCGAGAAGGATTAAATCGGGCTTGACACGGGCAACGGTATCAAGTGCCTGCTGACCGTTCATGGCCACTGCCAGTTCACAGTCCATCTGGTTCAGCAGGGTTCCCAGCACCTGAATGTTTTTGGGGACATCGTCAACAATTAAAATAACAGGTTTTATTTTCCCTTTTAAATCAATGTTTGCATTAATCATGATTTGTAATTTATCTTTTTAAAAAATTACCCAGACGAGCCACCATCTTATCATATTGTTTCAGCGTTCCGGGCAGGTTCTCCATATCAAAATTTAAAGCCTGTTCTTCCAGCATTTCACTCCATTCGGTTAGCTGGGCAACCTGGTACTCTTTCCCAATCTTTTGAACCTCCTTTGCAAATGATGTAATCTCACCCAGCACAAAGGTTGTACGTACCGACTCCCATTTCGTTCTGAATTTTCCGTTCAGGAGTTCCATTAATTCCGGCAACCGCAATGTTAGGTTTTCGTCCAGCATTTCCTGTCCCGTCAAGAAATTCTCGGGGACACTTTCTTTCGGTTTTTTATATTTCAGATAGTGCATCAATTCAGCCGTTAAATCTTTTTGAGCGATGGGTTTGCGAAGGAAATGGTCGAACCCGGCGGCAAGAATTTTGTCTTTTTCTTCTTTTGTGGCCGAAGCAGTAAATGCAATAATCGGAATATTTTTCAGGGTTTCATCTGATTTTATAGTGGAAGTAGCCTCGTAACCGTCCATCAGGGGCATTTTCAAATCCATCAAAATCAGGTCGGGTTTGAATTTGCCAGCCATTTTTATCGCTTCTTTCCCGTTGGTGGCAGCGTAAATATCAAAATCAAAATTTTTAAGAAAACTCATAATGACTTCGCGATTGTTTGGGATATCATCGGCAATCAGGATTTTTGCAGGTTCAAAAACGATCTCCGAAATATTGGTTTCGCTTATTTTTTCTTCGGTTTCGACCAAAGAACCAATTTCAATATTTTCGAGCAACACGATAAAACAGCTTCCTTCGCCCGGCGTACTGATTACCGATATTTTGCCACCCATCATTTTCACCAGGCGGCTGGTGATGGTCAACCCAAGTCCTGTCCCTCCGTATTTATTCAGGTTTTGATTTTTCTGCTGTTCAAAGGCTTCGAAAATCTTTTCAATTTGCTCTTCGGGTATTCCGATTCCGGTGTCGCACACTTTTAACAATAGATTTACCGTCTGGTTTTCGGGATTGCTTTCCTCCACCGTAACCGACAACCGGACATAACCGTTGTCAGTAAATTTCACGGCATTTCCAACAAGGTTAAACAAAATTTGCCGGACACGAACATCGTCAAGCAGTACAACTTTGGGAATGGCAGGGTCAACATCGAGAATAAGGCTGATATTTTTTTCAGTGGCTTTATGGTTAAAAATCTGAACCACCTCATTCAGCAACGAAAATAAATTTACAGGAACAAACTGAAGTTCCATTTTCCCGGCTTCAATTTTCGATAAATCGAGAATATCGTTGATAATGTTGAGCAGTGCTTTTCCGCTGGAAGAGATGGCCGAGAGGTATCTCAGATAGGTTTTGTCGGTGATTTTGCTTTCGAGAATTTCGGTAAAACCGAGAATGGCATTCATCGGGGTCCTTATTTCGTGGCTCATGTTGGCCAGGAATTCACTTTTGGCTTTGTTGGCCTGTTCCGCTTCCAGTTTTGCTTTTTCAATGGCAATGGTACGGTCTTCCAGTTCCCGGTTCAGGGCCACCACCCCTCTGTTGGTTTCTTCCAGTTCGTGGTTGATGGTTTCAATTTCGTCGTTTCGCTCCTGTAGTTTTTTTAACAGAAATTGCAGCTCGTGTTCCTGAATGTTAATGGTGTCGACCATGCTGGAACTCTCGCGGGCAATAAACTGCCTGAATTTTTTTTGAATATCAGGGATTCTTTTCTTATCAAATTCTTTCGAATAACGCGGCAGCCATTTCACGCCCGATATGGTGGTGCCTTTTCCCCTGATGGAATGAATGTCAAAATCGTCCATCAGGCGTTGAGAGCCAATTAACCCCACTCCCATTCCATTCTTCGAAACAAAATTTCCGTTTTGAATGAGTTCGATATCTTCAATACCTTCCCCTTTATCTTTAAAAACCAAAACGATTCCGCTGCTCTTATCGTTGCGTTGTGCAATGGAAAAAATGACTTCACCTCCCCGGGCATGTTCAATCATATTCCGGCTCAGCTCAGAAACGGTTGTGCCAATGCGGATACAAGTGGTTTTGTCGAATTCCATTTCCTGGGCCAGTAAGGAACCAATATTCCGTACTTTTACCACATCCGATTCAGTTTGAACCGGGACTGAGCCCAACCTATGGATTGTAGCGGATGATAAGAACGGTGGCATCATCATTTGGTCTTGAAAATTGATTTACAATGTATTCGGCAATCTGCTGGGGATGATTGTTCCAGTTCAGATCTTCGCTGCTCCAGCGCGAAGTAATTCCATCGGTAAACAGACAAACGAAGTCTCCGGGCTGAAAGTTGAATTCGATAATCCTTGGAGTGCGCATATTGTGCCCGATAATGCCCCCGTAAGAAATCAGATTCTTCTTTCCTTCGGAGGTCAGTACAAATCCTTCAATATTCCCAATTCCTGAGAACAACAGTTTTTGGATTTCGGTGTCGATTTTCAAAAGTCCGGCGACCGAACCGCGGGTTCCCCGGGTGGCGCGGTGCAACTGGTTCATCAAAGCGTCAATGGGCAGTTCAGCTTTCAGGAGAATTTGTTCTTTTACGAGGTTCGATGCCAGATGAGCTTCTTTGCCGTGTCCCAGTCCGTCGATAACTGCGGCAATGGTCTGGGTGGCGCTGATGTGGTTGATGACATAGGCATCACCATTGAGTATCTCGCCCGGTTTGCTTCGCGATGCTGCCCCGGTTTGTAAACTCCGGTTAGTGCCCAGCCATTTTAGAGAAGGCAGCCATTTCAGGGTGCGTATACAATGGCCAAAACTTCCTGTCCCGGCATGTAATAAACCACTGAATTCGTCGGGAGCAGAAGGATTAATCTCCAGTTCGTCGGAGAAACGGCGAATAGACCCCAATCCGATTCCCAGTGAATTTTTATCGGTGAAGCCATCCGTCAACGACTGTTCAAAATTTTGAATGCCTTCGCCCTGGTCGTAACACCAGATTTCGATGGCCTTGTGTTGTTGATTTTTATTCAACTGGCAAATCAGCATTTTCCCTTTCCCGCCACCATGTTTCATCACGTTGGAAACCAATTCGGTAACCATTATGGCAATTTCACCGGTTTTAATTTCGTCGAATCCAATTTGCCGGGCAATTGCAACTGATTTTCTCCGGCAAACACCAATATCTGATTCATTTTCAATATTCAGCTCCAGAATATGGTTTCGGACTATCTCCATTTCATAACCCTTACGGTTGTTCCTTTATTAACCACGGAATATATTTCAAACCGGTCAACCAGTCGTTTTGCCCCGGGCAAACCATATCCCATGCCCATTCCTGTGGTATAGCCGTCGGTCATGGCCCGTTCAATATCGGGGATTCCCGGCCCCTGATCGATACAGGTAATAATCAGTGCGGTGTGATCATCAATTTGTCCCTTTTCAATCAGTACTTCACCGCCGCCGGCATAGTTGTACATGTTTCGGAAAAGTTCGGAAACAGCAGTCGTAATACGGGTTTGTTCAACAATGCCCATCCCGGTTTCCTTGGCATAACTCCGAACAATCTGACGGACTTTTACAATATCGTATTCGGTTTGAACCGGATATTGTCCAAGGTTTTCCCAATTCTTATCAGAAACAATTTCGTGCATTCGAAACCAATTGATTATACTTAGAGGGAGTCATTGATCATTTTTTCGAGCAATTCTATTCCCCGTTCCATATTAAGCGCCGTGTTAACGCCGGGCATTTCCAGTCCCAGTTCAACCAGGGTAATGGCAACAGCCGGTTGCATCCCAACAATCACAACGGCTGCGTCCATAATGGAAGCCATTGATGCCATCCCCGAAAGCATGCGTCCGATAAAGGAATCCACCATTTCCAGAACCGAAATGTCGATCAACACCCCTTTTGCCCCGGTTCGT
>CAZHKI010000131.1:0-9135 GCA_964533365.1 uncultured Maribellus sp.
CACTGCCTTATCTTTGCATTCGATGATTAAAAGCGACTGGTTATTCCTGATTTTCAGACTATGTTTTATGACAATTCCCTTAAAAAGGGTTTCTTCATCGGAATGGTAACCGGCTTTGATTTCGATTTCCTTTCCGGGTAAAAACAAATCCTGGTTACTGAGCGGAAAGTCCTGAGCAGCGGGATCACCGTCGCGCAGGAAAAGAATGGCCGTGGGTACGCGGTTAAGTTCTTTCTCAACCACTATGTTCAACACCTGAATCGTTGATGGAACGACTTCACCATCGACCAGAATTTTGCTGGTTACCAAATCGGCCGAACGGGCAGTTTGTATGACTCTTTCTTCAGGCATTGTTTATTACTTCGCAAGGGGTGGAAAAAAAATTTCCTGTCCCACTTTTAATTTTCTGAAATGGGTTAACTGGTTTGCTTTTGCCACTTCGAGGTAATATTTCGAATCGCCATAAATACGGTGTGTCATCAGTGGAAGGGTATCGCCTTCGAGTACAACGCGCACATGGGTTAAATCGGGCGAATTGTTGTTCTCCATGGCAACGCGCAGGTTATCTTCGATAAATCCTTTAAATTTTGCACGGGCGGTGGCACGCAGCGGCAGTCCATCTGACCGGAACAGTTTAAAGGTGATATTCATTTCGGAAAGTGTTCCTTTAAAAAGCAGGGTTCCCCATGAAATGACAAGATAATTGGGGCGGTGTTCGTCGCCGTTGTAATTGAAAACCACCCGCTTAAAAATTTCCACATCGTCGATCACGCCACTGCCTTCATTTTTGAAAACCTTGTCGTCGGCGCTGGTTGCGGGCGATCCGTAATCGACAATTACGCCGGTACGGTCGAAAACAAATTCCAACTCCAAATCTTCGGGCGGGATTTTGTTAAAACGGGGAGCGGATGAACTGGTTCCGGAAGCCTGATCGTTGTTTTGCTCGATTTTGTATTTGAATGTGTATTTCTCAGGATTTAAGAGTGTTTTGAATTCACCCTCAGAGATTTCTTCCGAGAACCGTTCATCGCTGTAAGCCTTTATTTTTAATTTAATTAATTCACCACTCATATTACCGTTCCTGCTTTTTCAACCAGTTTATCCCGCTCGGTTTGCGAAACCGGCTGGCTGTTTTCTGTTTCGGTATTTTCGGAAACATGAATCCGGATATGCAGTTCTTTTATTTCGATGGGCATTTACTGAATTTTAAAATAGTTGTATGCCAGTTCCAGTGTTTCAACCACCATTTTACTCTCTTCGGCATTCAAATCCGAAATATTCCATTTCAGCGGATAGGCATGGACCACGTTCCAGGTTACCAGTGGTTCGTGCTTTTCATTCAGCAGTTTAATGGTAACATTGGATGGTTTGATGTTAAAATCATCAATCGCCTCGTGGCACCAACGGGCCAGTTCTGAATTGATCAGCAACCCGCGTTTTAATACCAGATTCGAATACCTCGTTTTTAAGGGCAGTTTGTGCTTAAACCGGTTTTCTCCCCCTTCGGCAATTTCTTCAGTAAGCAGTTCCGATGCCAAACCGGAAACCGACTGAAACTGAAACTCGTCTTTGATGTGCTCAAATTCGACTTTAAAATGAAAACCGAGAGGAGGAAAATCGCTGCTCATCCCTAATCATTTTGAATGGTTAATCCTTCGTGGACGATTTCCATCGATTCGATGGCTACTTCGTTGCCGTCGGCTTTTAAATCAGTGGATTGCACCTTGGTCGGCCATGCATTTTTAACTTTCCAG
Organism: uncultured Maribellus sp.; assembly: GCA_964533365.1. GTDB lineage: Bacteria > Bacteroidota > Bacteroidia > Bacteroidales > Prolixibacteraceae > Draconibacterium. The sequence continues at coordinate 1,755 of CAZHKI010000131.1, forward strand.
GTAACCACGGGTTCGTGTTCTTCGTTGAGCAAACTGATGGTAATGTCGCGTCGCTCAATGGTATTCAGTTTCACCGAGTTCCACCAGTTAAAATATTCGTTGTCGCTGGCAAAAGTCCCCCTTTTCAGGGTAATGTTGCTGAATTTTTGCATTCCCGGCATTTTTATTTTTGAATATTCGGGGCTTGCGCCGTGCCGGTATTCCACTACTTCGGTTTCCACGTCGAGCCCGGAAACCTCCGTAAAACCAATTTTTGTTCCACCCCATTCAACCTGGAAATGGAATTTGACCAATGGATAATTTGTTGCCATATTTTTGTTGTTTTATGATTGATAATGATTACGATTCCTGCATTTTATGAGAAAACCGCAGAACAATAAATTCTGCCGGACGAACAACGGCCATCCCGATTTCAACGTGCATGTACCCGTTCAGGATGTCTTGTGCCGTCATGGTTTGCCCCAGGCCAACCCTCACATAATAAGCTTCGTCGGGTTTTGCGCCTGCCAAAGCTCCGGCCCGCCATTGCAGCATGAGGAAATTTTCAATCATGGCACGGACTTTCACCCAGGTATTGGCGTCGTTCGGTTCGAAAACGAACTGCGCGGTTGCCTTTTTTACCGACTCTTCCACCATATTGAAAAAACGGCGGACCGGCACATAGCGCCATTCGTTGTCGTTTCCGGCAAGGGTGCGGGCGCCCCAAATCATGGTTCCTTTCCCGGTAAAAGCGCGGATGGCATTGACCGATTTTCCGGCTTCGGTATCAACATTTAAACTTTCCTGGTCTTCGTGGGTAATATTAACCGCCGGCCCTTTTGCAGCCGTAATACTCACATTGGCAGGTGCTTTCCACACCCCGCGTTCGCGATCGACCGATGCATACAAACCGGCCACGGCGCCACTTGGCGGTAAAACAACGCCCTGTTTCAAAATGGATTCAACAATACCTTTATATACTTTGTCAACTTCTTTCAGTGTTTCGGTACGGTTGGCCCGCGAAGCTTTCAGTTCGGCATAAAAATCATTAACCAGCGCAGTCAGTTTTCCGAGCAGCGCTTTAAAATACGGAGCAGCATTTGCTGCAGTGGCTGAGCTCACATATATATCGTTTTTCGATGTGGCAGGCACTGCAAATGTTAATGGCGAGAAACCGGAAGCGAAATCTTCGGTTATCAGCAAATCGGTCCACCCTGCAGGAATATTGGCGCCAGTCGTGCTGAAATGGTTATAATCGTATAATATGGTCAGCAAGCCGTCGAAGTTCGATCCGTCAGCAATATATTTTGCATGAATACTGGCTGCCGAATTTTTATCGGAAGTACTGTTGTCGGTAAATGACAAATCAAAAAAGGACTTAAAATAATTGTACAAATCGTTGGCCACTGTAATCAACTGGGGCCGGCCACCAACCACACCAATCGTTGGGGCAACCAAACTGGTTTTCGCGGCAATATCGGCATCAATGGCATCGATTGACGATACAACCGTACTGTTGAACAAAGTTTTAACATTGGAAACCGGCGAACCATCTTTGGTAAAAGCCCCCCCTACAATGGCATCGTAATCGATTTTAAAGGAAAGGGTTGTTTTCAGAAAAGGATAATAGGCTGCACCGTATTTCAAATAATTCATCCCCACGTTATCCCTGAAATCAGCCACGGGATCTTTTGTCGGGGTGATGTCGCTGTCACCGTCAACCAAATCCAAAACGGCAAACCGGTCCTGCAGTTTATTACACTGGCTTAGCATGGCAGGGTGAACTTCGCCGGCTTCGGAAACCGGCAAATGAACTGTTTCGGGAATAACCAGCAAGGTAGGCAAATCTACTTTTTCAAGGGTTGCCAGTCCGTCAAGCAGTTCTTGCTTGCTGACTCCCGAAACTGAGGTATTGTAACCGCCAACCGATACAATGTAGCAGTCGCCGCCGCCGTTGGCATAAAACATCCGTATGGAATCGTATAGCAGGTTCACCCCGTTTATTTTTGCCGATTTTACCGAATTATCCGGATTCAGCACCACTTCAATGGAAGTTGGGTTGGGCGCCCCTCCGAAAAAATATTCATATTCAGGCAGCGAACCGATTTTAACCGGTTTGATGATATTTTCCGTATGATAATCCACGCCATCAATAACGGCAGTTTCAGTATAGCCAACAAAGGCGGGGATAGCCGTTTCAACCTGAGCTACTGAGGGCGGAAATTTCGATATTTCCTCGATGTAAACACCTGGTGTTTTGTACGATGTTGCCATAATTTAAAGTTTTTAGATTTACATATATATTTCAGAATAATACTTGTTGTTTGTCGTATCCGGCTTAATATGCCGTATGCCGGGATTGGGTAATTCAGTCCCGCCGAGTTCAATGGAAATAAATCCGTTTTGGGTAAGTGGTTGTTCGGTTTTTGTGATGAGTATTTTTGAGTTACCTTCTTCTTTTTTTACATCGTCGTCGCCTTTAACCTGCTGGCTGTTTTTGAAAATGTAACGCCAGGTGGTTTTTCGGTTTTCCATCCGGATTTCAAAAGCAGTGGCCGGATTCAGGATGTCCCCTTGCGCATCGGTTATATTCAACGGAGGTGTTTCTCCTTTCATGAAAATTTGGATGATGCCCAGCAGATTCTTTTTTTCATTATCCGGCAACTGGTTCATTTCCGTTTGCTGGCCATTAACAGAGAGGATAAATGATTCATCCAACATGGTATTGCCGACAGGTCTTGAAATAAGCGGAAATCCAGCAGGTTCCGAATCGGGCTTTCGGTTCGACAAATAATATAGCTTCCCCATATCTTCCATCTTCAGCCGGGTGTAGTTGAAAAAACACGGATCAGTTAACCGGAGCAGAAAAGTCAGGCAAAGGTTATCATCCAACAATATAAACGGTGTGTTGCTGTTCCCTTCCACCTGCGACCAAACGGCAAAACCGGTTTTTGAAACCTTAAACACAAGCTTATGCCCGTTTAACAACTGATGGGTTTTCTGATCCGGGGCAATGCTCAGAAAGGATGTGATGTTATATAATTCGGATTGCCTGGCTCTATTTTCATCATTCATCGTTGAATATTCCGATAATCCTTTGTTCAGAAAAAAAAGGTGAAGAATATTCACATTGAATAGTGATATGTATTTCACTGAAAAAGACATCACTGAATGTTGTTTAGTTCGCCGCCCACATGGGTAATAAGGCCTGATTCGGCCAGTTTTTTATCCTGTTCAATCTGAACAATTTGAACTTTATAAATCACCGAAGGCAGTTGCCTGCCGCCCAGGATGCCCCAGATATGGTTGAGTTCTTCGAAACCGGGGGTGTACAGTTCGACAATGAACCGGAACTGGTCGAGCACATCGAGCGAAACATTCTTCCGGTTGTAAACGGTGTTGCCCGATGTAAATATTTTTTTGCCCTGAAAAAACTGGATGACCCGCGAAATACTGCGGAGCGATTTCTCGTAAATTTCGCAGTTGGCGCTGATTAAAATAAACAAGTTAAGGTGGACCGGTGGATTACTGTATTCGGTTTTATTATCTTTGATTTTATAATTCGGAACATTTTTCAGGGTTTGTTCTTCTTCCAGTTTCAATAAAGTCATCGCCACTTTGTCTTCCAGTTTCGATGCACTGGCACTCCCTGACTCCCATAAGGCAATATTTTCGAGAATCACAATTTTTCCCAGCCCAACTTCTGTAAAATAGCTTTCAATTTGTTCTTTCAGAATTTGTAAGGTTTCGTAGATCATTGAAAATCGTTTTAGTACAGTTTAATTTATCGTACCATCAGATTTCAAATTTCCAGGTGAATCAAATCACTGCCAATTCATGGATTTATTTATGGCTTTTCTGTTCAGAAAAAGCGGAAGTTGAAGTAAACGAATCTCTATTTCCAGGAACTTTGTATGACTTTACGCCTTTTTAATTGAAAGATTTGAACCGTTTTGGGTTCAAACTGATCTAATGGTTTCGTCAAACAAGTTACAACAATAAATGACATCAGTCAATGCCTAAACTTGATTTAATTTCCCGGGACGGAAAATACAGATCTGACAATCAATTGAATAACCAAACCAAATAAAAGACAAAATGATGTTTTATCCAGTGAAAAACAGGTGCCGGATTAATGAAGATGTCTGGCGTGCTGGAGCAAATTTTGGATTTCGTGAGTCAGTTGGGAGTGTGTTCCGGAAAAATGATTGAACATAACAGCGAAAGAAACCAGCCGTCCTGAATCTGTTTTCAGATAGCCGGCATAACATTTCACCCGGGTCATCGATCCACTTTTGGCTTTGATTGCATTTCCAGGGAAAACCGCCGGATCGAAGCCCGAAAGCGTTCCGCTGGCTGCTCCGGGCAACGATTGAAAAAAGGCTTCAGCAAAGGCTCCTTTATTCATCATGTAGTTCAGAATAAATGTAATCTGCGCTGGCGACACAGCGTTAAAATGCGACAGCCCGCTCCCGTCTGCCATAAAAAAACTGCTGCCCGTTCCTTTCGATTTCCAAAATTCCTGAATCAGTTCAATTCCTTTTTCGCGGCTACCCATTCCTAATTTTTCAGCAGCGATTTGTTTTACCAGGTGTTCGGCAAAAAGATTAACACTTTCGTGATTTAAAACCTTTATAATTTCAGCCAAAGTTGGCGATTCCTGAATATAAACGGTCTGAAATTCTTTGGGATCCACTTTTCCGAATTTCACCTTTCCGGAAATAAAAACACCTGAAATTGCCAGTTGCCGGAGGAATTCGCCGGCCAGTAACTCTTCGGGATTGGGAAGGGCTGCTTTGATGGTGAACGATTTCCGGTTTTTGGGAATTGTGCCGGTGATGATTCGCGATTTATCGAACGGGCTGCCAAAAACATACGCCTGGTCGCTGTTCAAGTCCGACGAAAGTACATTGTTGATTATTTCAAAACCTTCCATTTCAGGAAAAGTTGAAATCATTTTAACAGGTTCTCCCGCCCGCGGCGGTGATGAAAACGTAATCCGGAATAAATTGTCGTAAACGGTAAATGCCGAAGTTACTGTTCCGTAATAATTTCCAATATCTTCCCAAATCCAGGTAGGCGGAATTTTTTCGGAATCATAAAGCGAACCGTCGAAAACGATATCGCCATTAATTTTTGAAATGCCGGCCGCTTTTATTTTTTGTACCCATATTTCCAAAAAATCAGAACAATTGTAACGATTTTGAAAGTATTCCGATCCCAGCGTCGGATCTCCGCCGCCAACGAGTACCAGATTGCCGGTTAACGCCTGGTTATGAACAGTTCCCGAATACCCCAACCGGGTTTTAAACCGGTAATCTTTGCCCAGAGTTTCGAGTGCTGTTGCCGAAGTAATAATTTTCAGCGTGGAAGCCGGGATCATGAATTTCTCCGGGTTATACTGAAAAAAGGGTTTTCCGGTTTCCACATCGGTAATGCAAATTCCCACCGTTGCCTGGATATATTCCGGTTGCGAAAGCAATTGGTCAAGCATAGTTTGAAAATTTTGCTGCGCCAGTGCCATCGAGGGTAGAATTAGCAGGAGAAAGATGAAAACCTTTGACTTCATTTTATTACTTTTGAGTACATAAAAATAGCAGATTATAAAAAGCCATGCATGGCCGGGGACAGATTTAATTATATCTGTTAATGTTCACTATTCAAATAAATTCAATTACAAAAAATGTTACGAACGATTTTGATTGTTGGCTCAGGTGGTTTCATTGGCAGCGTGATGCGTTACCTGGTACAGGTTTTTGTTGAGAAAGGTTTGATGAGTACGTTTCCGTTCGGAACGCTGATTGCCAATATTGCCGGTAGTTTTATCATGGGAGCGGTGTTTGCGCTGGCCGAAAAAGGCGACCTGATGAACTCCGAATGGAGGATTTTTCTGACCGTGGGTATTTGCGGCGGGTTTACCACTTTCTCGGCTTTTGCCTACAATAACTTCAGCATGATAAAAAACCATTTGTTTGGCCAGCTTTTCTGGAATGTGGGGGCAAACCTGTTTTTAGGGATTTTGGCCGTATATCTTGGAATTATTTTAGTCCGAATAATTTTTTAAAACCAATCATCATGAAAATTTCAGGGAATGCAGGTATTTTAAAAATTTACGTGGGCGAATCGGACAAAGTTCATGGCCGCCCGCTGTACGAAGAAATCGTTTTTGAAGCCCGCAAAGCCGGAATGGCCGGGGCAACGGTTTACAAAGGTATCATGTCGTTTGGGGCCAGTCATTCGGTACACACTCTGAAAATATTTGCCCTTTCCAGCGACATGCCGGTTTCGGTGGAAATTATTGATACCGTTGAAAAGCTCGACACATTTGCAGCAAAAGTAAACGAACTGATGGACCAAAGCAAAAAAGGCGGTCTGGTTACCTTTCAGGAAGTGGATGTGTTGCGTTACGAAGTGGGCGAAAAATACAAAAATAGTCAGTGAGGTACAGTTGATATTCAAAGTTCAAATATCACTGAAACGCAACAGGTATTGAAAAGTCACCAACTCAGAAAAAAGTATTACATCGCAATTAAGTTAACCTTTCATAAAATTAAAGAAACCTTTATCACCTGCTTTCGTTAGTACCACAACAAATTATTATCTTTGAACCGCTTTGAACAAAAAATATAAAGCATTGATTTACCGAATTATTCAAAAAGAAGTTAAACTATAAAAACTACTTACAATGTTAATTAGCGACGTAAAAGCAAGAGAAATTCTGGATTCCCGCGGGAATCCAACCATCGAAGTTGAAGTTTTACTGGAAAGTGGCGCTTTTGGCCGTGCAGCCGTACCATCCGGCGCATCAACCGGTGAAAACGAAGCGCTGGAGTTGCGCGACGGCGACAAAGGCCGTTTCCTTGGGAAAGGCGTATTAAAAGCTGTTGAAAACGTAAATAACGTGATTGCCAAAGAAATTATTGGCATGGATGCCACCGACCAGGTTGCCATCGATAACAAACTGTTGGCGATGGACGGCACCAAAACCAAATCGAACCTGGGCGCCAACGCCATCCTGGGTGTTTCGCTCGCCGTTGCCAAAGCTGCTGCCGATTATGTTGGGCTTCCGCTTTACCGTTACATTGGTGGAGCTAACGCAAAAACACTGCCTGTACCGATGATGAACATCATAAATGGCGGTTCGCACTCCGACGCCCCGATTGCTTTCCAGGAATTTATGATCCGCCCCATTGGCGCTTCTTCTTTCCGCGAAGGCCTCCGCATGGGAGCCGAAGTTTTCCACTCGCTGAAGAAAATCTTCCACGACCGGGGTTTAAGCACAGCCGTTGGCGACGAAGGCGGTTTCGCACCAACGCTCAATGGAACTGAAGATGCTTTGAACAGCATTATCGAAGCCATTAAAAAAGCCGGTTACAAACCAGGCCGCGCCGAAGATGGTGGT
>CAZHKI010000132.1:0-8120 GCA_964533365.1 uncultured Maribellus sp.
GCAAAAAGGCAATGAGATAAACAAGTACCTCAAATATGGTTTCCAGCAGTTGACGGATGGCATCCATAATGTAAAAATTAATCTGGTTTTGAATGGCACGTCCGGTGATGATGTTGTATGTGGTTAGCAGCAGGTTGATGCCTTTGTCCCATAACTGGGCTTCCTTCTCTTCATTTTCAGAGAACAGGGGTAGATCAGTGGAAAGAATAGCCTGCTGTTTTTCTCCAAGCTTATCCTTTACAATGTGTTTTTTATCGGCATATACTGCTTCCGAAAGTGTGGTCAACCCTTTGGTGGGTGCCATCAGCAGGTTGACAAACGGCCCCCAGAAGGTAATGACCAGCACCAGGGCAAACGGTCGGAGAAGCGGCAGTACCGATACCGGATTGTCGGCTATCAACTGCTCATAAATCCGTTTGGAAATGTAAAAAAATGCGGCAATCCCGCCAATGGCCCTGGCCATATCCACCAGTAGCCTGGCATGGCTTACCCCGGAGTTGATCAGAAAATCGGTAAACGAGAAAAAATCTTTTGTGGTTATAACCTGTAATAACATTGGCATTGATTTTTATCGGGTTAAAAAAGTATAACTGACGGATGCCGTTTGTCCGAAGGTTTCAAAAAACTGCAGCTTCCGGAAGGTGTAATCCAACACACCGAGGAACTGGTCAACGTCCCGGGTGATTTCAGAAAAAGATTCCATTTTCTGCCCGTGTCCGGCTGCCAGCAGGTTGATGAACAAAAATCGCATACAAAGCTCTTCGGCTTCTTTCTCAAATGCCTCTTTAACTGCAGAACTGTCATTCATGGTTCCCAACCGGTCAACCTTTTCTATGGCTTCCGTTAATTTCAGGGAAAGGTGATACAAATCCCCCAACTGGTCGAATCGGGTATTAAAAATCTTCTGTGCAATTTCATCCCGCAGTTCTGTATGGTTTCTTATACTGGTTGTCTTTTCTGACCGGCCTTTCATCCAGGATTGTTCCAGTAACTTTTCAACAATCCGCAGCAGTCCGGTTTTCATATCTCCGGATATCATCGTGGCATCGGTTACCGGTAGCGATTCTGTATTGATATAGTAATGCGTCGGCCAGGTCTGAACAAACAGGTATGGCACCGGTAACAGGTCCCCTTTTAATGCGATAAAGCTCAGCGGATAACTATCATTCATTTCCGGATAGGGTCCGGTCCATTTTTTCACTTCCAGTACCTGCCCGCAGGATTGATCATTTGTCAGCAGGATGATTAGCAGAATGGCCACAAAAATCCTCAGACAGAAGTTGATTGTGTTGTATTTTCCTGTTTCCATCTGGTTGTGGTTTACCGGTAAAGGCTGTAATAATGGGCAAAGGTTTCCAGTGTTCCGCTTTCACGGCTTTGGATGTAGGATGCATACAACAGTTTATTGTACAGGTAGCTGATGGTTCCGTAGTGTTGTTTTACACTGGTGTAGATTTCGTTAATGGTATCATACCGTTGTTTATCGTCCATCAGAAACAGATCATCCCGCAGGATAGTGTTCAGAATGGTGGTTGTGAGTTGCCGGCTCTCGTCCAGGATTATATCGAATGACCGGACTATAGCTGTTGCCTGTTGTGCCGTAAAATTTTCATCCTGAACCAACAGGGGAAGTTTATCGGTATAAACCTCCACAACTTTGGTCAGCAATTCCCGGGTTTCCTCCACCCGCTTGTAATCTTTAATCAGCGTGGATACTTTTTCCAGGCTGTTGAGCATCTTCTGGTCGATCCCTAAAATTTCCCCGGTCAGGCCTTTGATATCTCCGTTCAACGCTTCTATCAGGATGTTGTACCAGTTGATTTTGGAAAGAATCCCTTTCTCCTGAATCCACAACGCTTCACGCTGGATGCCTGCGCCGACATCGGTTACAGGAGTTTGGGCTGATGTTTGTTTTAAACTGAATATCAGCAGTAATGTAAAAATTAAAATTTTTGTTTTCATTTTTGTCAATTTATTAATGATTTGGGTTACATGGATTGGAGAATGTCCAGCAGGGTGGTTTCCCCATCCAGTTTTTTAAGTATGATTTCTTTTTCTTTTTGTTCGGTGGTGTAACAGTAATATTCTGCCCGGCTGACTTCCAGTGCAAAAACCCGTGAATATTCTCCCAGTGAAATAAACACTTCCTTGAACTTCCGTCCGGAAGGCAAATTTTTGTTGATGGAAAGGATTTGTTCCTGCTGAAACCGGTTCAGGCCCAAAAACGAACTTATTTGTTCAAACTTGTTTTTGAACTTATTCATATCCAGCAGAATCCTTGTGTCTGCATTATTGATGATGGCATCCCTGACAATGGGCGAGGAAATCACATCATCCACTTCCTGGGTGACGACCAATGCCTCACCGAAAAATTTACGGATGGTTTTGAAAAAGTATTTGACATACCCTGCCATCTGTGGTGTGGCAATGGCTTTCCACGCTTCCTCAATGCAGATAACTTTACGAACCCCTTTCAAGCGCCGCATTTTCTGCAGAAAAATATCCATGATAATCAGCGTGGCCACGGGGAAAATCACAGGGTGATCCTTGATATTGTCCAGTTCGAATACCAAAAACGGGCAACTAAAAAACTCATCGGTCTGCATGGGTTTGTTCAGCAGGTAATCATATTCTCCTCCCTGGTAATATTTGCCAAGGATAAAAAAGTATTCACAGCAGTTAAACTCCAGCGATTGTTCCTGTATCAGTGTTGGGATGTATTCCTTGCAAAACCGGAAATATCCGTTGAATGAACGTTCCAGCCCGTTTGTCTGAAAAAATTCAGTTACAGAATGGGCGATGACATCTTTTTCCATTTCTGTGACGTCCTGCTTGTAAATGGTGTACAGTACCGACAAAATGGTTTGCCTGCGTTCCAAATCCGGTTCCCCGTCGGTGACAAACGGGTTGAATGAAATTGGATTTTTACTTGTAAATTCCACCAACCTGGCTCCCCCCTCTTCTTTTAACCGTTCATCCAGATAGCGGGTCAGCAATTCATAGCTCCGGCCCACATCCAACAGCACCACATGGCAGTTTCCACTTTCGGCATATTGCCGTAAAAGGTGGTTGGTGAAAAAAGATTTCCCGGAACCGGAACCGCCGATGATAATTTTGTTGCGGTTATGGATGAGATGGTTTGCCATGGGCTCGTCGGACAGATCAATTTTCACCGGGGTTCCTTCCTGCCGGTTGGACAGGCTGATTGTGAATCCGGATTTGGAGTTCCGAATCTCTCCTTCAAAGTTGGTCAGACAACAGGCTTGTGGTACCTGGGTCAGAAAAAGCTCGGTTTCGGGCAACTGGGTGGAAAATGGCACACATGAAAAAAACAGCAAAGGCAAATCAAAAGTGTGCTGGTAAGGAAAGCAGTTCATCAGCGAAAATGCTGTGCTGGCTTCGCTTTTGCACCGCTTCAGTTCCCCGATGGATTCTTCCAGCAAAATTACATTGAAATGGGTTTTCACAATTTTCTCTCCCGTGGTTTGTACCGTGTCCAGAAAATTCTCAATTAACCCGGCATTAATCTTGTTTTCTGATGAAAACCGCGAAAGGCTGTAAATCTTTTTGTAACTGCTCTCCAGCATTGCCTTCACTTCCTGTTGTCCGGGCATGTAGATGAACTGGTTGGTGATGTGCGAGAATGGCAGGTTATAGGTTACCGGGTAAACCAGTGAAACGGGCAGTCCGGTTTGGGGATGGCCGCATAAGGGCTTTATCTCTGATGGCACATGGCTGTAATCGCTCAGGCTCAGAATTTCCACAAAACGGTCCATCACCCTCAGTCTGTCCCGAAAATCAATGCCCCCCAGTAATGGCTCTCCTTTTTTGAAATTCAAGGTCAGGAACCGTTCAATCAATCCCGGGGAATGTTCATCTCCGATGGCTTCCTGCTGACTGATATTTTCTGCCCGGATTCCCCCCTGCCCCAACACTGCTGCCAGGTTACTCTTCAATTCTTCAGCCTTTTCGGTCATCCGTAGTTCCTGCATCTTTTGCCTGCGCGAAAATATCAGCGATGAACTCAGGTAGTTTCTCAACAGTCCCACATTCAGCAAACTGACATACAGATAGCATTCATGTTTCAAAAAAGGCCTCCCCTGAAAATGTTTCCGGTAATTCTGATTCAGGCTTTGCCCTGGATTTTGCCCTTCTCCCCATTTTCCTGAATCATAGTATTCCACAAAAAAGAAATCCTGTTTGTGAACCAGGGTATTTTCCGGCAACAGGTTGACTGCCCGCTGTAATGTATCGTGAAGCATATACAAATGTTCTTCGCTACAGGATAAAAGTTCAGGCAGATGCAGCTTCATCCCGAAACTCAAGTCCAGGTTGCCTGACACCAAATTATCCCCGCTAAATCCCAGGATGGGCAGACTGACTTCAATGGGTCTGACGTTTTTTATTTTCATAACTGGCAAATCCTTTTCTTAATCATGATGAATTCCGGCAGTTTTCGGGATACTCTTTTCCTGTGCCAGCCGGCCGGCCCGTATTTCTTCTGGATGCAGTTCAACTGGTACATCCGGAAAAAGAATCCCGGAATACAAACCGCTACGGCAACAAAAGTTCCGGCCATGATATAAAGTGCCATAAACAGAAACAACATCCCGAGCAGGGAATACAGGGCCATGAATACCAGTGATCCCGAAAATCCTTTAATGTAAAGGTTCGTGTCAACTTTCCGGATGGTGTAGCTTTTCATATCAGGCGAAAAAGGCTTTGATGACCACTCCCACAAGGATTAAAAACAGACAGGCGCCAAACCATCCCATGATGGCCTTTTGCGTATCCTGATCTCCGCTTTGCCATTTGATATAGACCCGGACTCCGCCTATCAGACCGACCACGGCTCCAATGGCAATGATCAGGTTGGACACCGGATCAACGTAGGAACTGACTTCCGCAGTAGCCTGGTCTATACCGGAAGAGCTTTGCGCCATTATCCGGATTGCATTAAAAACAAGGATTGCAGTTGCAGCAATACTTTTTTGAAAAATTCGCTGAAGTTTTTTTCTCATAATTTTTACTTTTTAAATGATTAATGTTGATGTTGAATATCTGATAAGATTTCTGCCAGTTCCGGGTGGTTCTGCGTAAAGGTGTCAATGCCATATCCTTCATCTAACCCGGCCTCTTCGTATAATGTTACTTCCAGATGAACCGGTTTTTCAGTAATAAGGGGCAACAATTCTGACGGGAATTCTGAAGAGGAAACGGAGATGGGCTGAAGGTCTTCTGATTGTAAGTTCCCGTTCCGGTAATCTTCATAATAGTGGCGTTGTTGGTTTTTATTACCTTTCAACCAGGAAACAAAAAACACCAGCAGGTACCAGGCCAGCAGGCTTGCGGTCGTCAGTGTTGCAAATAAGTTCCAGGTGATTTTGTCTAATCCGAACATTTTTTTGATTTTTATTTTCGGAGCAAAAATGGACCTTCCGGTTTTAATTTTTCCCCAACATGGGCTTATACTGGGTGTTTTTTATTGTTAATCAGAATCTTACAGAAATACAGGAATTAGTGTTTTTTAGAAAGAATTGGCATTCCGCGTTATTGAACAGCGTCCTTTTTTTGCTTTAGAACCCTTCAAAACGAATGATTTTAAATGATTGATTTTTTTAAGAGGAGAAAAAAGCAGAAAAAAAACCTGCCGGTTATTTATGCGGGCGGGCCAGGGGCAGGTGCAGCCCTGCAATACCATGGAAAGGCGGCTCCTGCCGCACGGTGCACTTCAGGCTCTTTTCCCGTGGCGGCGGAATACAGCGACCGCTCTTCCGTGAGGCACGAACGGGTTCAGGGAGCGCCGGAGACGGCTAAGGGAAAGGGCCGGGGCACAGAAAAATAACTCAACAGATGTAAAAATCTTTACCTTTTTACCCCCTTTTATCCCGTGTGTTTTTGTCAAAGGCTACCAGGTTGAACATTTCCCGCATGCGGCTACGGAGGCGGTTTCCGTACCGTGATTCCAGTTCCGTGGCCGACAGGTTGGTGGTGGCATGGGTAGGTATCCCCGTTGCGACAAACAAATCATAACGGCTGAGTAAAATCTCGGCCATCACATTACATTCATTGCCAAAGTATTTGATGGGTTGCTCGATTCCCAAATCATCAAAACAGTATATCCCGGAAACGGGCCGGCCAGGTTCCGTTGTAGCGTCCCCGGCGTAACGTCCGATGGTTTTATATCCGTCCTTTTCAAATCCAAAGGTGATTTCGCGGGTGGATTTGACCTGGTACTGCCTGCTTTTGGGGAAGAACCAGTTGACCAGGCTCATCAACGTGGTTTTGCCGCAACCGACAGGCCCTGTCAGCAGGATTCCCTTTCCCATGTTCAGGTTTTTCTTCCGGGCGGATTCCGTATCGGCGATGGCATAGACCAGCAGGGTAAGTATCACTTCGTGGTCTTCCGGGAAAATCCTGAACCGTTCCCCGAAGATTTGTTTTCCCTGCATTTCCAGCCATCTCCGGCAGGCCGGAAAATCAAAATGAAAAATGCCGTCCTTCAATTCCGCAATTTCTTCATAGGGGTTCGCCGTAATCCTTGTCGTTGACCACATGGTACCGGCTATTGCTGTTTCCTTTTTTTTCTTTTCCATTTTCAAAAAAATTGGGAGGGCCCTGTTTATTCCTGTTTGTAATGTTTGTATTCTTCTTAAGAAGAGCTGTATCACCAGATATACCATTAGCTGTACCAGAAGTTGTATCACCGGCTTTGTCAAATTTGGCACAACTGACTTTGGTCCCTGTTCCGGGATGGAAGGACGGGGCATACTCAATGTACCCCCAGTCGTGAAGCTGCCGGATACACCGCAGGTAGGTGCTGACAGAGCCGATGTGGGCCAGTTCCATCACCTCTTCCCGTGCCACAGGGAACGGGTTGCGGAACCGGTTGCTGTTCCACAACTGGAACAGGGCCATGTACAGGCTGATATGGAACGGGCTGAGCCTTTTGTCCGAAGCAAACCGTTCAAACAGACCCTTCTGGTGCCGGATGTAGTTCATCGCCGGCTACAAATGTCAAACCGGCTTTTTACCTGGTTTTCTTCCAGCATTTTTTTGATGTCTTCGTAATCATAAAACATCATTCCCCCGATTTTGGTATAGGCCAATGTGCCGTTGACACGCATGTTCTGGAGCGTTCCCGGGGAGATGTTTAGCAGCTTCCTTACTTCGTAGGATTTGAGCCACTTTTTCGAGGGTTGCCCGTGATGGGCAGCAAACAGTTGCCTGATTTCCTTAATCAGTTCGATTTTAAATTCCCGCAAGTCATCGGTGGTAACAATTTCTGTTGGCATAACTTTAAATTTTTTAATGTTTTTTGAGTTTTGCCAAATATGAAAACTTGTCATCGGATTTTTCCCCATTACAAACCCAGGATGGGTGTTTTTTATGGTTAAACAGAAAAAAAAGATTAACCGGCTTTGGTTAGTTCCAACTCAGTCTGCTTTGAAAGCTCTGACTGGCGGGATTTTATACATTCCCGGTGAAACTTTCTCAGCGATTCCTGTTCTTCCTCTGATAAAATTTCGATTTGGGCTATCTGCTGTTTTGAATCATTTAATTTCTGAACCTGAATAAACGGGCAGTCTTTTACCGGTTCACCAAAGATACAATACATGGATGCTCCGATGATATCTGCGTTTTTAATATTTTTTTGATTAAGGTACATTGTTGTGGTTTTTTGAATCCGGCTGTCCTTCCGCGGATGGTTATATAAAAAGAGCGTGGGACAGTAACATTATCTGAATCAGGGGAACCGCTAAGAACCCACATCACAAATAAGTACAGCCCACGCAAAACGTGGGCGTCATACCTATATTCTTGTGATGTTAAAAAATTAGCGGTTTTTTGATTCAAGAATAACAGCTAACGCTCTTCTATTTTTACTATGTCTTTATCTTCGTTTTTCCGATACTTTTCATTTTTGTCCTGTAAAATTAATACGTTTTTTTGAATCTTCTAACTTCTTCTTTTTTATTACCAGCCCGGCTGATGGGTTATTTTGCATCGGCGTCGTCCATCCGGTTCAGTAGTGAACGTTTCAGCGTATCAAGAAATTTGGTCCTGTCAACTTTCCGGTTGCGCAGTTCGACAAATATCCGGTAGAAATCTCCCAGGCT
>CAZHKI010000132.1:8159-9004 GCA_964533365.1 uncultured Maribellus sp.
GCCAGCTCTTTGATGTCCACTGCTCCGTTATTTATGGCCCCGCTGCTGTGAAGAGCATAAATCAGTTCCGTCATTGCGGTTTTGCTTTCGGTCCAGGTCAGAACGGATTCAATCCGGCTGTCTTCGGATACCTGGGATAATTCCGGCTGGTCGATCTTGTCCAGTTCGGTTTTAATGTATTCGGTCAGTAATTCGTGGGCCATCAGAGTCGATATGGTATAATCCTGCATTGTCGTAAAACTTTTGTCTATTAAAAAATGAAGGTTGTCCAGGTTGGGCGGGATTTCTGTGTTATCCCTCGTATAGAATTTATCGTCGAGGAAGCTCAGCCCCCTTTTGTGGTACTGGAAAAACTCGATGTTGTCGTTGTAATATTTATCAATCGATTCAAGAATTTGGTAAAAGTATTTCTTTTGTATTTCAGCCGTACTTACCGGCCGGCGGCAGATTATCCGGAAAAGTTTGCCGTAGTAAATAAACTTACTGTAAATCCGGGGTTTCTGGTGTTTGAAGAAGTGTATCTCTTCTTCCCGCGTTTCGAATCCCCGGGCCAGGACTATGTCTCGTAAATCGAGCAGCGCCAGGGCACAGATATTCACTGCCTTTTCTGTTATAACGAGAGACAGTTCCCGATTTTCGGTTAACTCACAAAGTAACCTTTCAAAATCGTCAATGACTTGTTGTGGATTGGTAACATTCATTACAAAGGGTTTTTGATTGGTTTCTAATTTCTTGTTTTCTGTAGTTGTTTAATTTTCTAAGGAAGAGACTGTCCCATATACCTCCTTTCTTCTTCGTCTTAGCTTCGCTTATTCTATATCGGACTTATGGTTTATTTTATCCGG
>CAZHKI010000133.1:0-8898 GCA_964533365.1 uncultured Maribellus sp.
AAAACCAGAGGAAAAACAACTTTCCGCACTTCGTCTGAAGGATTTTACGAACCGGTACATTGTAGAAGGAGAAAACTTCACAATCACATTTGACAAAACCACCGGTACCCTTTCCGGCTACGAAATCAACGGGATGCAACTCATACAAAAAGGGCCGCAACCAAATTTCTGGCGGCCGCTGAACGACAACGACAAAGGCAGCAACATGCTGAAACGCCTGGGAATCTGGCGCGAAGTATCGCGCGAAATCAAATCGGCCAGCGTGGAGGCATTCCAGGCAGAAGAAGGGAAAATCCTGATCACCTCAAAATTCAACCTCGAAAAGGTGCATTCTGCCCAAACCGTTATTTTTATCGTCACCGGCGACGGGAAAGTTGAAGTTTCAGGCAGTTTCAAGGCTGGAGCCGAAAAACTGCCCGACATGCCGCGTTTTGGCATGCGCTGGGAACTGCCCGTCAACTTCGACAACCTGGAGTATTATGGCCGCGGACCGCAGGAGAATTATGTGGATCGAAACCGAAGTGCATTTGTCGGCATCTATTCCGGCAAAGTGGCCGACCAGTATTTCAATTATGTCCGCCCTCAGGAAAACGGGTACAAAACCGATGTACGGTGGTTTGAACTACGCAACGAAAACGGCGTGGGAATCCGCGTTTCGGGGCAGCCGCTGATTGGTTTCTCGGCGCTGCACAATCCCATCGAAGATTTCGATATGGAACACGAAAAAGATTTTCGCCACACCAGCGACATCATTAAGAAGGACGGCGTATTCCTCTGCACTGACCTGAAAATGATGGGACTTGCCGGCGACGACTCGTGGGGAGCCACACCCTACCCGCAATATTCGGTCCCGGCAAAGGATTACCAGTTCAGCTTTACCATCAAACCGGTGTTCTAAAAAGAAACCGTAATTTTTTCCAAAAAGCCAAAACCGGATCGCAATATCAGGTTTTGGCTTTTTTTATAGTTTTTTGGCTAGAATTGATTTGAAGCGGAAATAAAACAGAATTCCTGCTGTAGCCAGACCAACCAGGTATCCGTACCAGATTCCCTGCGGGCCGGCTTCTAATAAGAAAGCAAAAATATAGCTAACAGGAATGCCCACTAACAGGTAGGCAACTAAAGCAATAAACATGGGAATTCTCACATCCGACATGCCGCGCAGAGTACTGAGCATCACCACCTGTAATCCATCGAACAACTGGAAAAAAGCTGCAATAATAAGCAGTGCTGATGCAATAGGAATTACTTCGCGATCGGAAGTGAAAAGAAAAGGCAGATAATTGCGGGTCAGGATATAAAAAACCGCCATCGTAGCCATGAAAAAAAGTACCAGTTGTGTGGAAGCGCCGGCTGCCATTTTCAATGCATGGAAATCGCGCACGCCCATTTGGTGGCTCACCCGGATGGTATTGGCTTGCGAAATCCCGAGTGAAATCATATAGGTGAATGTTGCCATTCCCAGCGCTACCTGATGCGCCGCCAGTGGAATCTCGCCCAGCCACCCCATCATTACCGCGCCAATGCTGAATGCAATCATTTCAACAATCACCTGAAAAGCAATGGGAATCCCTATTTTTAAGACAGCCCTGATTTTTTCCTTTTGAATTTTTTGCTCGCCGGCCAATACGAAATACCTGCGGTAACGTGATTTTCGGGCTATAAAATAGATAAACAACAGCGGCATACTGATTCGCGATATCAAAGTTCCTATGCCTGCACCAAATAATCCCATTTCGGGGAAACCAAATTTTCCGAAGATAAGCAGGTAATTCAGCAGTATGTTTATAGCATTGGCAATCAGGGTAATTTGCATCGTTATGCGCGTATTCCCGATTCCTTCAAAAAATTGTTTGAATGAAAAAAACAGGATAAACGGCAGGTACGAAAAGCAGAGCAGGATAAAATAAGATTGTGCCTTTGCCAACACATCGGGTTGCTGCCCCATAAAAGGGAGGAACAAATAAACGCCAAACATAACAGCGGTGAGAATAATCCCCGAAATCAGGTAAGTAAACATTCCGTTTTTTAACCACACAGCAGCCTGCTTCAAATTCTGGTTCCCGAAACTTTTCCCTACAAGTGGGGTCAGGCCGAGGGTGATTCCCATTCCGAAAAACAGACCAACTCCAAAAACATTTCCGGCAAACGACGAAGCAGCCAAATCAACCGTTCCGGCATGGCCTACCATCATGTTGTCAGCCAGCTGGACGGTAACTTGTCCGACCTGCGACAAAATAATCGGGAACGCCAAATGAAGGTTGCGCCGGTAAAAAGGGATGTATTGAGCCAGTTTCACGGCGCCAAAGATACAATTTTGGTTTACAATGAAAACCAGTAACTCAATTTAATCATGAATGCATTTTGGGCTTTTACTTTTGAAATTCCCTTTAAACTGTTGACAACCGATGGTTCGTAAATGCTTTCGTAGCGTGAACGGTTGTTGGTCCATACAAAATAAAGGGTTGAGCCGGTCTTGTATTCCCAGCGGGCGACAAAATTGGATCGGAATTCCTGAAAATTGAAATCAGGATTGGCGCTGCTCAGGCTAATAACCGGATTATTGTTTTCATCCACAACATATTGCTGATCATAGGCAACAGAAAGTGGGGTATATCGCCGGTTCAGGTATTTTGATTTTGAATCGTCCACTTTCCGGTAATCAAGAAATTTACCCGTCGATGCATAAGGATTTCCGTAGTATTGCAGCGAAAACTCGGGAGTAACAAATAATTCGGCACGAATAGTACTTGATAATGTTTTCCGATCGAGTTTCCCCACAATGTATTCTCTTTTACTATTTATTGATTTTTGCAGAATATACTGGCTGTTGTCGATTCCGGTAGTAAACATGGTTTGCGACGAAAGCGACAACCGGTTATTGATTAACCAGTAAGCGTAAAATGTATATTCATCTTCCTTTGATATTCTTTCATCAAATCGGGTGAGTTCGTATCCGGCGCCAAAAAACAAATTTTTGCTGCTATTAGTTTGTACGAAAATTTCTCCCTGCGAATGATTGTCGATCCTGAGTGAAGGGCCTCCCCGCAATACACGCGTGTCGATGGTATTGAAATTCCGGTCAAAAACCAAATCTACTTTCCATAAATTCTTAAACTGAAAACGGGCGTGGCTGTCCAGTTCATCGCCCAGGTTTTCGCCACCAAAACTCCAGTGATGGGCTTGCTCCAGTTCGAAATAATAGCTCAACAAAATTCCCTTGGGCTTATTTACCCGAAAGATGGCATTGATTTCCTGATCGATATAATCGGCCTGACGCAGATATCCAACATCATTCAGTTCAATCCCGGGCGAGCGCCAATCGAGCTTTCCTTCGATTCTGAATTTCCCGCTGCGTTTTCCTCCGTTCAACTGTCCCCCCCAACCTTGCAAACTGGTTTTATCCGGATCGTATTCCAGGTGCGCGGCATCGGACCGCTGGAAATAGTGACGCGAATTCTGCTGCAGCTGCGATATGGCAGTTACATTGCCATTCACTTTCGAGAAAAAGCTTTTTGCATCGATAAAATATTTCCGGTTTAACCAGTTATGCTGAAAATCGAAGCCTCCCACCAGCGATCGATCCGGTAAAAATTCAAGTTGCGGATCTTTAATATTTCGGATGGTTGAAGTAACCATTCCACCCAAAACGGTATTTCCTTTGTTAAAATCCTGCTTTACCCTCCCGATGAAATAGTTGGTAAATGGTTCCACTGCCTCTTCGGTTTCCTGCGTTTGGCTGTAAACTTTGCCCATTTCGCGGGCAGTCATGCTGTTGATGATCCCGAGTGACAAACCTGCCTTATTTTTCCCGGTCAGTTTCAGGGCGTTAATAATGGAGGTGTTGTCAGGTATCGACGATGTTTCGCCTTCGCCCAGGTAGGGTTCGTAGCTTGGGGCATGCCCGATTCGGCGTGAGTAAAACAGCAGGTCGGAACCTGCGCCGTAATCGAGAATGCTGTTCCCTTCCAGGAAAAACGGCCTCTTTTCATCATAAAAAACCTCGTACGATGTCAGGTTTAGTTCTGAAGGATCGGCTTCCACCTGGCCAAAATCGGGATTTACCGTATAATCGAGGGTAAAATCGGAAGTCACCCCAATTTTGCCATCCAGTCCAAAACCGTAATTGAACTTATCTTTTACATCGGAAACATATTTGGTTTTTCCATAAGGCATCACCTCAAAATTCCGTTTGTAGGGAATATCTTTTATACCCCGGAGTTCGCCGAAAATATAAACCATTGCAGGCGCGTCAACGGGAATCAGCTTCCACTGGCTTTCTTCGCTCAGCCGGTGAATCCAGCGCCAGATGTGCATCCCCCACACATGTTCTTCCTTGTTGGCAAACCTCAGTTGAGTAAAGGGGACGCGCATTTCGGCATACCAGGCCGAGTCGCCCACGGTGGCTTTTCCGTCCCACACGGCATCCCAGTTAAAGTCCCAGCCATATTCACCCAGGTGCATCAAATCGACTTTTTGCCCGGCAGCAGTAACATTAAACTCAAAGGCCGTTTGTTTGTCATTGTACGAATCGAGGGCAATTCCGGCCATATCGCCGTTATTTTCGTCGCGACGACCCAAAATCGGGTTCATTTTTTCCGGTTCGTTATCGTGGCACAGAATGGCAAAGTAAAGGTATTCATTGTCGTACAGGATTTTAATTTCGGTTTCCTGCGACGGGGATTTGGCCTGGTGTGGCTGTTGCTGAATAAACCCGGCGTCCCAGGTCCCCACTTGTTGCCAGCATTCATCGTCCAGTTTACCGTCGATTTTTGGCTTTATTTCGGTGCGTGTTGCATAATAAACTCTTTTTATGCTCGCATAATGGTTTACCAGCGAGTCGTCAGAAAGCGTGTAATTCAGGTCTTGAGCATTTAAAAGAATTACAGGAAAAAGGAAAAGCAGAATTAAGAGGTAGTTAATTTTCATAGTTAAGTCAGGTTATGTTGGTTTTGCCAAAAATAGAATGTTTCTCATGAAAACAAAACATTTAATCGCACTTATTTACAATTTTAGAACTGTTATTTAAGTTTTTCCAATTCACCCGCCATTTTTTCTCAGTTTAAACCCAAATTGACATTTATTAACAGCGTTTAATTTGATGACATCCATTGTTCAGCTAAATTCATCAAAAAATAAAATAAACAATTTCGTGTAAATGAAGTTATTAATGAGCATGTAAATCATGCAGGTAAAATCGGGAAATAATTTATTTCAAAAAAATTAATGAAGCGAATAAAAAAAATTCTGATTGCCAACCGGGGAGAAATAGCCATCCGAATTATGCGCACTTGTCGTGAGTTAGACATTGAAACGGTTGCCGTGTATTCAGAAGCCGACCGTACTTCGCTCCATGTCAGGTACGCACACGAAGCTTATTTGATAGGGAAAGCTGCTTCGGCCGACAGTTACCTGAACATTGAAAAAATCATTGAAGTTGCCAAAAACTGCCGTGCCGACGCTATTCATCCCGGGTATGGTTTTCTATCGGAAAATGCACAGTTTGCCCAAAGGTGTGCCGAAGAAGGAATCATTTTTATCGGACCTTCGCCGGAAGTAATTGTTCAGATGGGCGATAAAATCAAGGCGCGCGAAGCCATGAAAAGAGCCGGGATACCGGTTGTTCCCGGAACCGAAGGAAAAATTAAAACCGAACAGGAAGCTCTTTTGGCAGTACGCAAAATCGGTCTGCCGGTCATCATCAAGGCATCGGCTGGCGGCGGTGGAAAAGGAATGCGTTTGATTCACAACGAAGCCGAATTGGGCGAAGCTGTGAGGGCAGCCCGATCGGAAGCCAAATCGGCTTTCGGCGACGAATCGGTTTACATTGAAAAATACATCACTTCTCCCCATCATATCGAGTTTCAGATTTTAGCCGACCAGTATGGAAATGTGGTCCATCTTTTTGAACGGGAATGCTCCATTCAGCGGCGCCATCAGAAAATGATCGAAGAAACCCCTTCGCCGCTGATGACGCCCGGGTTGCGCGAAGAAATGGGAAAATCGGCTGTTGAAGCCGCTAAAGCCGTTCGTTATACCGGAGCCGGGACCATTGAATTTTTGGTCGACAACGACTTGAACTACTATTTTTTGGAAATGAACACCCGGCTGCAGGTTGAACATCCCATTACCGAAAGGGTTACCGGAATTGATTTGGTGAAACAGCAAATAAAAATTGCAGAGGGCGAACCTTTTGGGTTTACCCAAAACGACCTCATGCAGCGGGGACATTCCATCGAATGCCGGATTTATGCAGAAGATCCCGACAATAACTTTATGCCCGTTGCCGGAAAAATTTACAAAATCTCGGAACCGCTTGGACTGGGTGTGAGAACCGATGGTTACGTTTACGAAGGATATGAAATCCCGATTTACTACGACCCGATGATTTCGAAACTCATTGTGTGGGGAAACGACAGGGACGAAGCCATCCGCCGGATGCGAAGAGCATTGTACGAATACAAAATCACCGGGGTGAAAACGTCCATCAAATACCTCGAACGCATCATGATCAACCAGAATTTTATCGATGGAAAATACGACACCCATTTCATTGAGAAAAACCAGGAACAGTTGATGCAAAAAGATTCCTGCAACAGTTGCGACGATATGGTAATCATTGCTGCTTTTATCGACTACCTCGACCGACTGGGGAACGTCGGACTCAGTAAAAAAGAGTTTGCCCCGGCTCAAAGCCGATGGAAAAAAATTACTTACATCAACCATTTTTAAAAGATTTTTATGCCAGTTGAAATTAAAATGGAAGACAGGGTGGTTTGGGTCAACCTGATCAGCCAAAACGGAAATCTTCTTGAAGTGGAAGTTAACGGAAAAATTTACCACGTGGATTTATTACATACCCTCGACGGGACTTTTTCGATCCTGGAAGGAGGCCACTCATACAACATTGAACTTGTTCCACACAATGTACCCAAAAAATATACAGCTTACACACTTTACAAAACATACGAAATTGAAGTCATCGATGCCGAAACACGGTATCTGATTAACCGTGGGGGCAACGGATTTGGATCGAACGAAAAAAACATTGTATCGCCCATGCCCGGCAAGGTGGTGAAAATCATGGTCAATGAAGGGGATAAAATAAATAAAGGAGATACTGCCATTATCATTTCAGCCATGAAAATGGAAAGCGAATACAAAGCCCCCCGCGATGCGACCATTACCAAAATCAATGTAAAAGAAGGCGATACCGTTGAAGGAAATCAGATTTTAATTGAACTGGATTAAACCCGAATTTTTATGGATTTAAAATCAAAATTCAGCCTGCTGGAAGAATACAACAGGCAAGCCGAATGGGCAGGCGGGAAAGAACGAATTGAAAAACAACATGCTGCCGGGAAAAAATCGGCCCGTGAAAGAATATTGCAACTGCTCGATCCCGGAACGTTCACCGAAATCGATAAATTGGTGACCCACCGCAACAGCGATTTTGGGATGGAAAACAATAAAATCCCGGGCGACGGGGTAATTAGCGGCTATGGAAAAATCAGTGGCCGGTTAGTGTATGTATTTGCACAGGATTTTACCGTATTCGGTGGTTCGCTGAGCCGTGCCAACGCCGATAAAATTACAAAAATCCAGCAGTTGGCGCTGAAAATGGGTGCTCCCATTATTGGACTTAACGATTCAGGTGGCGCCCGCATTCAGGAAGGGGTGGAAAGCCTGGCCGGATATGCCGACATTTTTTACAACAATGTGATGTCGTCGGGAGTAATTCCCCAGATTTCGGCCATTCTCGGGCCTTGTGCCGGCGGCGCAGTCTATTCGCCTGCCCTCACCGACTTTATTTTCATGGTGAATGAAAAAAGCCACATGTTTGTGACCGGCCCCGAAGTCATCAAAACCGTTACCCACGAGGAGGTGAGCAAAGAAGAACTGGGCGGGGCCTTTACCCATGCAACCAAAAGCGGCGTGGCCCACTTCAACTGTCCCGACGAAGATCAAACCCTGATGACGATCAGGGAGTTACTGAGTTTTCTGCCATCGAATAACCTCGAAGACGCGCCGGTAAAAACCACTATCGATCCGTCAGACAGAGTGGAAGAAAGCCTTCAGGAACTGGTTCCTGCCGATCCGAACAAACCCTACGACATGCACGAAATCATCCAGAAAGTTATCGACAACAAACACTTTCTGGAAGTACAGCCGCAATATGCGCAAAACATGATTGTCGGGTTTGCCCGTTTTGCCGGGAAACCGGTGGGAATTGTGGCCAATCAGCCGGCACACCTGGCAGGTGTGCTCGATATCAATTCATCCATTAAAGCCGCCCGCTTTGTCCGGTTTTGCGATGCATTCAACCTGCCGCTGGTAACATTTGTGGATGTGCCCGGTTTTTTACCCGGAACCAGCCAGGAATTTGGCGGAATTATCAAACACGGGGCTAAACTGTTGTATGCTTTTGCCGAAGCAACCGTGCCCAAAATTACCATCATCACCCGGAAAGCCTATGGCGGCGCATACGATGTGATGTCGAGCAAACACATTGGCGCCGATGTAAACCTGGCTTTTCCAACGTCAGAAATTGCTGTAATGGGACCCGAAGGAGCCATAAATATCCTTCACCGAAACAAACTAACTGACGATGAAAAGGCCGAAGCAGTCAGGCAATACCGCGAAAAATTTGCCAATCCTTACAAAGCCGCTTCTCTTGGTTATATTGACGAAATAATTTATCCAAAAGATACCCGGGCAAAAATTATCGGGGCGCTGGATATGACCCAAAATAAACGGAAAGCAAACCCGCCGCGAAAACACGGCAATATTCCATTATAAAAACAGAAGCAGGTTATCCATAATTTTTCGTATTTTTGTGTACGATTTTACCGGGGCTGACTGGTTTTGACAGCGGGTAGAAGAGGCAGGTAAGCATGC
>CAZHKI010000134.1:0-8830 GCA_964533365.1 uncultured Maribellus sp.
GATGTTGTTTCTGAATATGTAAAGCTGGAAAAGCGGGGGAAGAATTATTTCGGTTGCCTACTTTTCGCTGGTCAAAATCAACGATTACGACCGGGAACTGGTGAAAAAGCACGGCGCCTTCTGGATCTCGCTATCCAAACTACCCGAATTAATATTCGACCATTCGGAAATGGTAAGTAAAGCCCTGCGTAAACTCAGAATCCGTGCACGAACCCAACCCATTGGATTTGAATTGCTGCCTGAAAAATTCACCATCCCGCAACTACAGAGTCTGTACGAAGCGATTTATCAGGTTCCTTTCGACAAAAGAAATTTCAGAAAAAAAATCCTTTCCATGGAACTGCTCGAAAAACTGAACGAAAAGGAGAAGGAAACATCAAAAAAAGGGGCTTTTTACTATCAGTTTAACCGGAACAAATACGAAGATTTTCTCGAAAAAGGATTCAATTTCGAAATCTAAAAACAAGCACCAGCTTAATCTACGCCAATTTTCCCAACCACTTTTCTGCGGTTAATAGGCTCGCTTATCGACTCCTTCAACAAAATTAATAAACGAACCGTTTACCACGCGGTTTCCGCCCGGTGTCGGGTAATTCCCGGTGAAATACCAGTCACCCAAATCATTCGGACAAGCTTTATGTAAATTTTCGATGGATTGATAAACGATTTCAATTTCAGCATGGCAATCATCGGGTTTGAGCAATTCGGCAATTTTGGCTGAAATCTGTTCGGCTGTAAACGAACGGTAAATTTCGCGTACGTAATTGACCATCTCTTCCTTTGAAAGGTTTTCCTGGTCTTTACACTTTTTATAAATATTCTGGATTACAGCTTCCTGGCCTGTTTCCTTCAACAGCTCAATGGCGGCATTAAAAGCGATGAACTTATCAAGTTGTGCCATGTCAATCCCGTAGCAGTCGGGGTAGCGAATTTGCGGCGCCGACGAAACAACAATGATTTTCTTTGGGTGCAAGCGGTCGAGAATACGAAGAATACTGTTTTTCAACGTGGTTCCCCTCACAATGGAATCGTCGATGATGACCAGTGTATCCACATGGTTTCTCACAATTCCATAGGTAACATCGTAAACGTGGGCCACAAGGTCGTCGCGGCTGGCATCATCAGCAATGAACGTGCGCAGTTTCACATCTTTGATAGCGATTTTCTCCATCCGTGGCTCAAACGATATAATTTTTTTGATATCCTCATCGGTAAGTGAACCGTTTCTTTTCCTGATTTCCTCAATTTTCCAGTCAACCAAATACTCGCGGATTCCTTCCATCATTCCGTAAAAAGCGGTTTCCGCAGTATTCGGAATGTACGAAAAAACCGTGTTTTCGAAATCGTAGTTAACAGCTTTCAGAATGGCCGGGCTAATCAAACGGCCCAGTTCTTTGCGTTCGCGGTAAATATCCCTGTCGCTCCCCCTCGAAAAATAAATGCGTTCAAACGAACACGATTTCCGTTTGTGCGGAACACGGATCATCTCCTTGCTGATTAATCCGTCTTTTTTAATAATCAACGCTTCACCAGGGCCAATTTCGGTGACATCGCCGTAATGAACATTCATAACCGTCTGAATCACGGGCCGCTCGGAAGCGACAACCACAATTTCGTCGTTGGAGTAGTAAAACGCCGGACGTATTCCCCAGGGGTCGCGGACAACAAAAGCGTCGCCGTGACCAATCAGGCCGGCCATGGCATAACCGCCATCCCAGTCTTTGGTCGCCCTTTCCAGTATATTCTGAATGTCGAGGTTTTTTTCGATTAGCGGAGAGATTTCGCTGTTGCGGTAGCCCTCATTTTTATATTTTCGGAACAACAACTGGTTTTCCTCATCCAAAAAGTGGCCAACTTTTTCCAAAGCAGTAACCGTGTCGGTGTATGCTTTGGGATGTTGCCCCAAATCGATCAAAACTTTAAAAAGTTCGTCGGTGTTGGTGAGGTTGAAGTTTCCGGCCAGCACCAGGTTTCTCGATTTCCAGTTGTTTTGCCGCATCACCGGGTGAACATATTCGATGCTGTTCTTTCCAAAAGTTCCGTAACGTAAATGCCCCAGGTACAGCTCTCCCGCAAAGGGAAAATTCTCAGAGGCCCATTGCGAATCGTCAATATCCGACTGGTGCCTTTGAGCTTTTTTCAGGGGTTTGTTAATCTTGTCGAAAATGTCTTTGATGGGATTTTGATCCACCGAACGAAAACGGCTGATGTAGTCATTCCCGGGAACAGAATCTGTTTTCACACAAACCGCGCCGGCGCCGTCTTGCCCGCGGTTATGCTGCTTTTCCATCAGTAAATACAATTTATTTAAACCATATTTCCAAGTACCATATTTCCCCTGGTAGTAGGAAAGCGGTTTTAACAGGCGGATTAAAGCAATTCCGCATTCATGCTTTATCTGTTCACTCATTTTGTGTTGGTTGCACCGTTGGAAAATCGATTTTATCCTGAACAATAAATGCTGCCGGATAATTTCCCTGAATTTTTTTATGAAGTTTCAACGCTTCGTTTTTTGTCCTGAAATCACCAACCCTGACCCTAAAATTGGGAGCTACAAACAAAATATAAACATTGTTGTCAGGATAATTCGACAAAAAATCCACCTTGGTTTGAAACGCCTTTTCTTTTTCCGTACTCGAAAAAATATCGATCCGGAAACCATCGATGCCGTTCT
The DNA here is from genome assembly GCA_964533365.1 of uncultured Maribellus sp. GTDB lineage: Bacteria > Bacteroidota > Bacteroidia > Bacteroidales > Prolixibacteraceae > Draconibacterium. The sequence goes on from CAZHKI010000134.1 coordinate 2,675, forward strand.
TTCTTTTGTTATCCTCAATGTGCCAGTTCAACATTTTTTCCAAACGCGAATCCTGTATTATCTCTATTCCCTGTAAAATGGAAGGCGTACTGCTATCGGGCAGTGCCGCAATTGGAAATGATACCTGAGCAAGCAACATCTGACAAAAAAACAGTCCCTGGATAAAAAGAAATAGTTGCTTCATTATTTTCCGTGTTGTGTGTGCAAATATAACGCAAAAAACCAATATTAATTGAACGGGTTTTTGGCGAGGAGATTGTCTTTTCCAGCCACAATATCACTATCATTAAAAAACTGACAAAACAAAATTCATACAAACACACAAAGCCCTGTATATCCTTTTACTGAAAGGGCTATCTGCCGGCATACTTCACTGTTTCATCTTAAAAATTCTGCTCAATTATCCGGTTATTTTTTTGTTAATTTTTTTTATTCCCAAACTTTTTTAGCAAAAACATCTTTACAATTTAATGCTTGATTTCCAATAAATTGTCACAAATCATTTTCATTTTACAAAACACAAAAAAATTGAATAACTTTGAGCCAGGTAATCAGGAAAAACAGGAATTAAAATTCAATTTGTAATAAAAAGACCAAAAAAATGGGAAAACTAATGGCTGAATTTGACGCCTACCGTGCAAAAATGAACGAAAAAATACTGGCAGCCGACAACAAGGTGATGAAGCGGATTTACAGTATCGATACACTAACTTACCAGGAGGGAGCGCTCAGCAGCAAGGTCAAGGAAATGCTGGGTCTGGCCACATCGATGGTACTCCGCTGCGACGACTGCATCAAATATCATCTCGGGAAATGTTTTGAACTGGGCGTAACCACTGACGAAATATTTGAGGTTTTTTCGGTGGCCAACGTGGTGGGCGGAACCATTGTAATCCCGCATACCCGCCGTGCAGTAGAGTATTGGGAAGAATTAAACGAACCGGATACTGAAACTCTTTCCGGGGAATAATTGTTACATTACGCACAAAAAAGGTTAAAATGAATAAAGTATTTGCTATCACCTCAGCCGGAAAAACAGAAAAGTCGTTTCTCGACCTCCGTTTTGGAAAGTGCGAAAATGTGGTGCTGTACAACACCACCGACGATCAGTTCTCTATTGTCGAAAATCCATACAAAGAACTGGAACACAGTGGCGTTAAGCTGGTCCGTTTCCTTCAGGAAGAAGGAGTATCCACCATCATCACCGGCGAAGTTGGCCCGAAAGTGAGTGCTTTGCTGGAAAAAGAAAAACTCCAACTGGTACTTTTAAAGGAGGAAAGAATTAAAATCGAAGAAATTCTGGCCCGAATCCGCAAAAAATAGTTGTACCGTTAAAATAATTCCGGATTAACAAAAGGAATCAACGCCAGTTTCACGGCCTGCCCGTACAATTGGGTGCGTGAAACTTCATTCCGGGTCAGAAGACCTACAGCGCCCTGTTTTTGCTTCGAGTTGGTCTGTTCGAAAACCTTGTCGTTGGCCACTCCCAGTTCGTAACCCTGTTCAATATACCTGGCAATTTTGGAGGGTAAAAGAAATGAAGTGGTGCGGGCTTCACCATATTTTTCTTTCGACAGGATGACAATCCAGGCAAAAGCGGCCAGTCCTTTTTCAGTCGGCTCAATGCCGCCTTCCACTCCTACCCAAAAACCGGCGCCGGTTATTTGTTTCATGGCATTTTGGGCACGGTTACGCGCACCTTTCAGTGTTTCGGCATCAGAAAGCGGCTGATCGGAAACCCCTGATTCAACCTCAATTCCAAAAACCTCAACCCCTTCGAAAAACGATTGAAAACCTTCCTGCACAGCCTGCAGTTTGACCGGATTTTTTGATGCAACAATAACTTTCATATTTTAAATCTGAGCCTGAAAAACAGACAAATCTTCAGGAATTACTATTTTTAGCCGAAATTAATCAAAATGATGAAGGTAAGAAAAGCCGGGGAAAAAGATTTGTCCTCAATTGTGGAGTTCCAGTTAGCCATGGCGAATGAAACCGAAGGGATTGAACTGAACCAGCCTACTGTGGAAAAAGGCGTTGCCGCCGTTTTAGCCGATCCCACAAAAGGAAACTACTATATCGCTGAAACAGACGAAAAAATTGTGGGCTCGCTGCTGACCACATTTGAATGGAGCGACTGGCGAAACGGAACGGTTTTGTGGATTCAATCGGTATATGTACTCCCCGGGTTCAGAAGAAAAGGGGTTTACCGGGCTATGTATTCCCATGTCAAAAACCTTGTGCTGGACAACGAGAATCTGAAAGGTATTCGGTTGTATGCCGATAAATCGAACCACCCGGCCCACAAAACTTATCAAAACCTCGGGATGAGCCCCGATCATTACGTAACGTTCGAATGGTTAAAATAACATGGAAAACCAACCTTCCCTAAAATCATTAACGCCCCTGGTACGGAAACAAATTATTAAGGCGCAACGCAACGAAGTAACCGAATATCACATTTACAAACGGCTGGCGCGGAAAATAAAAAACCCTAATAACAAACAGATATTGAATTCCATTGCCGACGACGAATTGCGGCACTACAAAATATGGATGAAATACAGCGGCAGGGAAGTCGATCCAAGCTATCGGAACATCAGCAAATATTACTGGATTACCCGGACTTTCGGGCTCACGTTTGGATTAAAACTGATGGAACGGGGCGAAGAAAAAGCCCAGATCAACTATTTGGAAATTGGGAAAGAAGTGCCGGAAGCCATTAACATCAGCCACGACGAAAACCAGCACGAAAACGAATTAATCGCGTTGATCGACGAAGAAAAACTCAAGTACACCGGATCAATTGTGCTGGGGCTAAACGATGCGCTGGTTGAAATTCTGGGAACCCTGGCCGGGCTTACGTTTGCCTTGCAAAACAACCAACTGGTTGCCCTGGCCGGGACCATAACCGGGATTGCCGGGGCATTGTCGATGTCGTCGTCGGAATATCTTTCCAACAAGTCGGAAGGAAAAACCGAAGGCGCCCTCAAATCGGCCATTTTTACCGGAATAGCTTACATTATTGCTGTCGTTTTTTTAGTGGCGCCCTACCTGATTTTCAAATCGCCCTGGGCAAGCCTGGGCCTTGCCGTTTTTAACTCGGTATTTATTGTGTTTCTGTTCACCTATTACATTTCTGTGGCCAGCGATCAACCCTTTCGAAAACGTTTTACCGAAATGGTTGTTTTGAGTACCGTGGTCGGATTAATTTCATTTGGATTGGGTTATCTTGCCCGTATCATTTTTGGAATTGAAATTTAAAAAAAACAGATTTTGAGTGCATTTCTCTACAAACTGATTGAAGAAGGGGAACACCAGCAGCAGGATTTTAAATACTGCATCAACGATTCGAAAAAGATAGCAAAATCGCTGGTTGCCTTTGCCAACACCGACGGCGGCCGGTTGCTGATTGGCGTGAAAGATAACGGCAAAATTGCAGGTATTAAAACCGACGAAGAATTTTACATGGTTGAAGCTGCCGCGAAGATTTACAGTAAGCCCCCGGTTCATTTTTCAACCAAACAGTGGCTGGTGGAAGGGAAAACCGTCCTCGAAATTTCAATCGACCCCAGCAAAACCAAACCTCATTTTGCCAGGGACGATAACGGGAAATGGCTGGCATACATCCGGATTGGCGATGAAAATTACCTTGCCCACAAAATCCAAATCGAAGTCTGGAAGAAACAATCCAGTCCGAAAGGAATCTGGTTCACTTACTCCGACGACGAAAAACGACTGATTGAAATGCTTCAGAAAGTACCCCAAATCACCTTTCCCATGTTGATGCGTTATGCCCATGTTTCGCGCTCAAAAGCAGAAACCATCCTGACTAATTTTATCATCATGGACGTGGTCAGGATGCGCACCACCAAAGACGGGACAACATTTTATCTCAATACCGAATTCGACAAAAATCAACTGGATCGGTTTCTTTAAACTATTACTTATCTCCCTGAATTTAATTTTGGGTTAAACTATTCCTCCGTTTTTCTGTTTATTTTTACACTTCTTAATTTAAAAAAAATGCATTCTATGTTCAAGAAACTTTTATTTTTCGTTGCAATTATGGGAATGGGCCTTTCTTCATTTGCCCAGGATGCCTACCTGAAAGCCAAATCAGAAGACGTTGAAAAAACGTATTTAGGAGGAGAAGCTTACACCGTAAAAACATTCCCCCAGAAATTTAAAGCAAAAAAACCTAAGAATATTATCGTGATGATTGGCGACGGGATGGGATTGGCCCATGTTTTTGCCGGACTGACGGCCAACCACGGCCATCTTTTCCTGGAAAACTGCAAAACCATCGGCTTCTCAAAAACCCAGTCGGCCAACAATTATGTGACCGACTCGGCTGCCGGAGGCACAGCCCTGGCCACCGGGGTAAAAACCAATAACGGGGCGATTGGTGTGGATGTCAACAACCAACCGGTCAAAAACATTTTGGAAGATGCAGAAGAAAAAGGTCTTTCTTCCGGGCTGGTCGCCACCTCGGCTATTACTCACGCTACCCCGGCATCGTTTATTGCCCACCAGGCAAGCCGCGGGAGTTACGAAGACATTGCCTCCGATTTTCTCAAAACCGATATCGACGTGTTCATTGGAGGTGGTTACGACCATTTTGCCAAAAGAAAAGACGGGAAAAACCTGATTGAAGACCTGGAAAAAAAAGGATATACAGTAAAACAGGATGTTGAAAGCATAAAAAGGGTTAAAACCGGAAAACTGGCAGGATTCACAGCACCCATGCACAATAGCAGGGTTGCCGAGCGCAAAGACATGCTGCCTGTTGCCACCGAAACTGCCATCAATATTTTAAGCAACAACAAAAAAGGATTTTTTCTGATGGTTGAAGGTTCGGAAATCGATCACGGTGCACATTCTGGCAACACTGTCCACACGATTGAAGAAGTTCTCGACTTTGATCAGGCAATCGGGAAAGCACTCGAATTTGCCTCTTCCAACGGCAAAACCCTGATTATCGTCACGGCCGACCACGAAACCGGCGGAATGACCCTGCTTGACGGAAGCATGGAAACCGGGATGGTAAAAGCAGCTTATGCAACCGGAGGCCACTCAGCCGTAATGGTTCCTGTATTTGCGTATGGCCCGGGCGCCGAAAATTTTATCGGAATCATGGAAAACACAGATTTACATGACAAAATAAAAGAATTACTGCTGTCGAAATAATTAAAAACGACATGCCCGATTGGCCGGAATCTTTTCCTTATAAAAGAAGGTTCCGGCTTTTTTTATTGTTTTTCCCAATAGTTTTTCTATTTTCAAACTTTCAAAAATAAACGTGTGAAATGACAGTTATTCCTGAAATTCCGGTTACTGGTTTCCCCATTTTGGCAAATCCCTCATTCGAAAACCTGAGGAAGCCTGAATTTTGCACCTTATTGACAGAAACTCATTGATTAAAATTCAAAAAATGAAAGAAGCACTGGAAATCCTGGATAATGTCAGGCTGAATTTTTCCCCCACCGGTTTGTTCGCGTTAAATGTTACCATTGCCTTTATCATGTTTGGCGTGGCTCTCGACATCAAGCTTAACCATTTCCGGGATGTGATTATGAAACCAAAGTCGGCTATTGTGGGGCTTATCTCCCAGTTTTTTCTTTTGCCCGCTATAACCTTCCTGGCCATACTGCTCATTAATCCAACCCCAACTGTTACTTTGGGGATGATTTTAATAGCAGCTTGTCCGGGCGGCAATGTTTCCAATTTTATGAGTGCGATGGCCCGGGGAAATGTGGCGCTATCGGTGAGTTTAACCGCTGTGTCCACGCTGGCTGCCACCTTCATGACCCCTCTGAATTTTGCCCTTTGGGGAAAATTGTTTATCAACCACTACACCTCAGCCGCTGCGGGCGATTACCTGGTACCAATCGAAATTGACCTGATACAGATGGTGCAAACTGTAGTGATCCTGCTCGGCATCCCCATTGTTGCAGGTCTCCTTTTTGCATCTTATTTCCCTAAACTCACCCTGAAAATCAAAAAACCAATCCGGCAACTTTCTATCATTATTTTTATTGGTTTTGTCATTATTTTACTGTCAGCCAACTTCGAACATTTTATGCGCTTTATTCACCTGGTATTCATTATCGTCCTCATTCATAACGGACTGGCTTTAACGACCGGATTTACAGC
>CAZHKI010000135.1:0-1280 GCA_964533365.1 uncultured Maribellus sp.
CTTGACACCAACTGGTGCGGGCACGATTTTGCCCAGGCCAACTGGTATGCATTTGGACGCCTGGCCTGGAACAATTCCATCAGCAGCGAACAAATTGCAAATGAATGGTTGAAACTTACATTTAAACCTCTTGCGGCTGAAAATGAAATAGTTGAACCATCGTCTGATTGGGATTTAAACTTTTTGAAACCGGTGAAACAAATGATGCTCGAAAGCCATGAGGCGGCAGTAAATTATATGATGCCCCTCGGATTGCACCATCTTTTTTCTGCTCATGCTCATTACGGACCCGGCCCGTGGTGGGCGCCAGCGGGTATGAGAAAAGACTGGACACCTCCGTATTATCACAAAGCAGATACACTTGGTATCGGTTTCGATCGTACCTGCTCCGGAAGCAATGCAGTAGCCCAGTATCACGAGCCGCTTTCATCCCAATTTAATAATTTGAATACCTGCCCCGAAGCTCTTTTGCTGTGGTTTCACCATGTTCCGTGGAATTATAAAATGAAAAGCGGGAAAACGCTTTGGGATGAATTGTGCTTTTATTACGATGAAGGTGTGAAGCAGGTGCACAGTTTTCAACAGGTTTGGGATGATGCTGCACGTTTTATCGATTTGGAACGTTTTACAGCTGTTCAGCAGAAACTTCGGGATCAAAGCCTGAATGCGCAGGAATGGAAAGATGCATGTATCCTGTATTTCCAGCAGTTTAGCCGTCGCCCAATTCCTTCCGGGCTCGAACGTCCTTTGTATAACCTTGAAGAACTTCTCGAACGCGACAGGGTGCGGGTTCTGCGCAGTCAATAGAAATTTAAAATAACCAAAATATAAACCATAAACCTGATAAATGATGATGTTTAAAATTACACGAAAAAATCCCTGTTCAGACAGATTAAAAATGTACGCCAAAAATTCATTAGGAAAACGAATGAAGTGGATTATTGCGGCTCTGATGCTGTTTTTAACAGCAATCTCAGTTGAAAGTTTCGCTCAAAAACTAATGGTGAACGACCTCGGTTATTTCGAAAAAACCGGTGTAAACGTTATGGTTTTTAGCAGTGAATACAACGGTATGTTTTTCGATGAAAAAACAGCCGCGGTAGAGATTATTCAGCACGGAGTACGAATTTCTACTGGTGGCGCTGTCCGACTTCAGAATACGCCTGAACAGTGGGACCTGGTTCCCAAAGTTGTCGACCGGAAAGTGGATAAGGAAAACAATTCCATTGAAGTTGCATTAAAATATGAAGAATTGAATTTTAATTCAAGGTTGCTTGTTA
>CAZHKI010000135.1:1290-8784 GCA_964533365.1 uncultured Maribellus sp.
TACTGTAAAAGACGAGGGTGTGGAAATCAATGTTTTTCTGGATGAACCACTTCCTGAAAATTTAATCGGAAAAGCAGGTTTCAACCTCGAATTTTTGCCTTCTGCCTATTTCGAAAAAACCTATATGATGGACGGGCAACCCGGCATTTTTCCGAGATATCCGTCGAGCAATACAAAGATTGAACCCAAAAGCGAAAAAATTACACAGTTTGGTGGCCATACTACTTTCGACGACCGGGGGCGTGACGAGTTTATTGTCCCGTATCCACTGGCTTCCGGAAAAAATCTGGTGCTGGCTCCTGAAGATCCCGAACGAATGGTTAAAGTGGAAAGCAAAGAAGCTGACCTGCTGTTTTTTGATGGCCGGAATGTGGCACAAAACGGATGGTTCATTGTTCGTAGTTTGCTGCCAGCCAATAAAACCGGTAAAGTGCTGACTTGGTACCTTGAACCCTATGCTATTCAGGGCTGGATAAGAAAACCGGTGATTGGATTTTCTCAGGTCGGTTACATCCCGGGCCAAAAGAAAGAGGCAGTAATTGAACTGGATAAAAATGATAGCCCTTTGTCAACTGCTTCTGTTTACCAGGTTACACCCGAAGGAAAAGTGGTTGAAAAATTTAAAGGTGATGTAAAAGTATGGGGTGCATATCAACGCTACAATTATGCCAAATTCGATTTCAGTTTGGTGAGCGAGCCCGGAGTTTATTACATTCAGTACGGCGATCAGAAAACGAATGTTTTTACTATCGGACAGCATGTTTACGATAACATTTGGCATTCAACGTTTGATGTTTGGTTTCCTGTGCAGATGGACCACATGCAGGTGAACGAGGCTTACCGGGTTTGGCATGGCGAACCGTATAAAGATGATTGTTTACAGGCTCCCATAAATTGGCAGCATTTTGATGGTTACAGCCAGGGCCCGACTACCGATACCAAATACAAACCACTGGAACGAATTCCGGGAATGGCAGTTGGCGGTTGGTTTGATGCCGGCGATTTTGATATTCAGACCGGATCGCATAACAGTGTGATTTCGAGTTTTGTTGAGCTGTGGGAGCGATTTAAGGTTGACCGCGACGAAACGTTTATCGATCAAAAGACCCGCTATGTTGATATTCATCGCCCGGATGGAACTCCCGATATTTTGCAGCAAATTGAACACGGGACCTTAAACCTGGTCGCACAGGTCGAAAACATTGGCCACCCGGTTCGTGGAATTATTGTACCCAATCTTCACCAGTACCATCACCTCGGTGATGCTATGACAGAAACCGACAATCTGCCTTATAATCCAACCCTAAAACCTTTTGAAACTGACGGAATATCGAGCGGGACACCGGACGACCGCTGGGCTTTTACCAACCGCAGTTCATTTTTGGATTACCAAACAGCGGCAACTTTGGCTGCTGCAAGCAGAGCATTAAAAGGTTACAATGATGAACTGGCAGACAAAAGTCTTAAGTGTGCAGTAAAACTGCTGGAAGAAGCAGACGATGCAATGAAAAATCCGGATAACTCAGACGAACCCTGGATGAGGTTTATGGGAAGGGGAATGGATTTAAGTACCACACTTGAATTATACATTACAACCAAAGAACAGAAATACAAAGACCGTTTTGAAAAAGCGATTTGGGAAGTTCTCGATCAGCCCGGCCCAAATCGTGATTTTGGCCAGATGTTTTTTGCCAGCCGAAGCCTGAACCCGGCATTACAGGCCATCCCTTTCATGGATGAAGCCTATAAAACCAAACTCAGAACTTATATTGAAAAATATAAAACATCCATTGACGAGATGGAGAAGAATAATCCATATGGATTACCAATCTCAAGCAGCGGCTGGGGCGGCAGCGGAACGATTGTTAACTCTGCCATCACCAGTTATTATGCACACAAGGCATACCCTGACATTATTGATAAGGAACAGGTGTTTAAGGGATTAAATTTCATTTTTGGCTGCCATCCTTATTCCAACATTTCCTTTGTAAATGCAGTTGGAACGCATTCAAAGAAAGTGGCTTACGGTAATAACAGAGCCGATTTTACAACCATCGCCGGGGGAATTGTTCCCGGATTGCTGCTGCTAAAACCCGATTTTTTTGAAAACAAAGACGACTGGCCATTTTTATGGGGAGAGAATGAAGTTACAATCGGTGGTTCTGCCGAATACATTGTACTTGCGAATGCGATTCTTGACCTGGTAAATGAATAACCATCTAAAAAGATTAATAGGAATGACTTTTATAAAAAAAATACTGGCGCTTGTTTTTATTTGTACAGTGTTTGCAATGAGTGTGCGGGCACAAAACCCAGTAATTCGCGATCAGTTTACCGCCGACCCTACCGCCCGGGTTATCAACGGTAAAGTTTACCTCTTTCCTTCACACGATATTCCTGCTCCGCCAGATAAAAATTTAAGAGAAAACTGGTTCTGCATGGCTGATTACCATGTTTTTTCTTCAGAAAATTTAACCGACTGGACCGATCACGGAGTGATTGTAAGCCAGGAAAAAGTGCCGTGGGTTGACTCGATTTCCTACAGTATGTGGGCGCCCGATTGTGTGGAACGGAACGGGAAATTCTATTTTTATTTCCCGGCCAATACAAATGTTGCCGGACCTAACGGAAGAAAAGGATTTGGCATTGGTGTAGCTGTAGCTAATAAACCCGAAGGACCTTATATTCCACAGTCCAAACCTATAAATGGAATTCACGGGATCGATCCCTGCGTTTTAATTGATAAAGACGGACAAGCATACATTTACTGGTCAATGGGAAACATTTATGTAGCAAAATTAAAGGACAACATGCTTGAACTCGATTCGGAACCTGTGGCTATTCCTGATTTACCTTCGAAGGGACTAAAAGAAGGTCCATTCGTTTTTGAAAAAGAAGGAAAGTATTACCTGACTTTCCCTCATGTTGAAAATAATATCGAACGCTTGGAATATGCCATGGGAGACCATCCGATGGGACCTTTCAAAATGACAGGTGTAATCATGGACGAATCGCCTATGAATTGCTGGACCAACCATCATTCGCTAATCGATTTCAAAGGGCAGTGGTATTTGTTTTATCATCAAAATGCGTATTCACCCAAATTTGATAAAAACCGCTCGGTATGTATCGACAGCCTCTTTTTTAATCCTGACGGTACCATTCAAAAAGTAGTGCCAACAAACAGGGGAGTGGGACTGACCAGTGCCGAAACTGATATTCAGATTGACAGATACTCTGAAATTGGCGGTGGGGCTACAATTGATTTTATTGACTCGACCAACACCTTTGCCGGATGGAAAACAGTTTTTGAAAACAACGGAGCCTGGGTAAAATACAATGCAGTTGAATTCGGAAAGAAAACGAAAAAAGTGCAGGTAAAAGCAATGTCGAATGATGGAGGCACTGTTGAAATTCGCTTGGATAAAGTTGATGGGCTGCTTATCGCCAATGTGGATATTCCCGGAGGTTTGGATTGGAACATATCAGAAACCAGGGTTTCAAAAATACAACCTGGAATACATTCTTTGATCGTCGTTTCAAAGTGCGACGCCGTAATTAAAGTAGACTGGGTGCAGTTTTCAAAATAAGGCTTGAAAGTTAATCGTGGATAGAAATATAAATACATTGTTGACCCGTTAAAAATATGAGATTCTTCGCTTCGCTCAGAATGACTTCTTGTTACATTGTCATTCTGAGCGTAACGAAGTGGAGCGAGGGAGCTGTTCTTGTACTTCATATTTTATCCGGCAAAAGTGATTTGAATTTCCTTCCCCCCCCAAAAAATATCACTACTGAACAAAGAGTAAATTAAAAGTTGGGGTTATTCACCGAAAGGCTGGGGCGATGAGCGGGAAACTGAACCTCCATTTTCGGCATTAAATTGAGCTGGAGAAAGTAACGGGAATAACTAATTTACATCCAACTGCATTTTGCAGGTATTTTAAAGCTCAAACAGGCAATTCGTTGTATAAATACACAAATGAATGCGTATTTGTTATACATTCAAGCTTTTATTCTGGAACACCGACTAAAAATTTCGGAGGTTTGTTTTGAACAGGGTTTAATAATTTGCCGAATTTTAACCGCACTTTTCAAAAATCAAACGGGTTTACACCTTCAGAATATTACAATCAGTATAACGAAAATCATTGAGATGCAAAATACACCTGGTTCCTTAGTTTACAGGCCAAAAGGATTTTAGTTTATGTTTTTAAAAACTAAAAGAATCCCTGATTGAGTTTAATGTTCAGTTTTTTTTAAATTTATTCCATTAATTAGTGTTTACAAGAAAAGTATTTTATGCGGCTTAAATCTATTATTTTATATCTCTTTATCTTCCTTTCGCTTGCTGTAACGAATGCTGCAGGGCAAAACGAAAAAAATATACAATTCTATAACCTGAACGAAGAATATGGAATTTCGATGCGCGAAACGAACCAGGTTTGTGAAGATGATAATGGTTTTATCTGGATTTCATCAAAAATAGGGATTATTCGATATACCCGCGACGACATTCGTACTTACCAAATACCTTACGATTCGGAAGACATCATTTTTGTGTGGATGATTTTCACTAACGGGAAATTGTATGTGTACACCAACAACGGGCAGATTTTTCTTTACAACAAGGTTCAGGATAAATTTGAACTCGTTGTTAACATTTCAAAATACCTCGAAGATCCGCACATTGAGGTAAACAGATTGCTGGTCGATTCAAGAGAAACCATGTGGGAAGCTTCTGCCACCGGATTGATGTGTTACAATAAAGAGTCGGGATTAAAAGTATATTTTCCAGGCCAGTATATTCAGTTTCTGGAATGGATGGACGATCATCGTTTTATTTATGGCGTTGCTGGGGAGATTCAGGTTTTTGACATTAATACTTGCAGCGCTGAAGTATATTATAAGTACCCTGAAGGAGAGCAGTATTTTATTTCGTACCTCGAATACGATAAGGATGAGAATAGTTTGTGGATGGGAACTCTGGGGAATGGTCTTTTTAACCTAATGCCGGAAAACGGAGAACTTCAGATGAAACGTATTGAAAAAATTCCCAATCAACCGATTCTGGCAATTGCACCTATTTCCGAATCTTCGTTTCTGATTGGTATTGACGGGCAAGGCGTTTGGGAGATTGACAAACATACCAGGCAGGTTGCAGCCGTTTATAAAGAAGATTCTGACAATCAAAATTCACTGAGAGGGAATGGTGTTTACGATATTTTTTGTGACCGAAACAAAAGGGTTTGGATATGTACATACAGCGGTGGAGTTTCTTTCTTCGATCAGGTGGAAAATTCTGTAATTACAAAAATATCACACGTGGTAAACAATTCTAATTCGTTGATTAATAACGACGTAAACAGCGTATTGGAAGATCAGAACGGGAATTTGTGGTTTGCGACCAATAACGGGATAAGTTTTTGGAACAGGAAAACAAATGAATGGAAAACATTTTATCATAATATGGAAAAACATGCCCAGGTGTTTCTTGCGCTTTTCGAAGACTCAAAAGGAAGAATCTGGGCCGGAAGTTATTCTTCGGGCATTTATGTTCTCGACAGTAACACCGGGAAAGAGTTAAAACATTTAAGTCAGCAATATTCCGAGGGCGATTATAAAGGTGACTTTGTTTTCAATATTGTGGAAGACAGTAACGGTGACATTTGGATTGGCGGAGTACGTGGTGATTTGATATGTTATCATTATGATGACGATACATATGAATCGTATAAAGATTATACATTGTATATCATCCAGGAATATGGCCCGGATAAGTTATTGCTGGGGACAACTTACGGATTGTTACTGTTCGATAAAAAAACGCATACACACGAAGTTGTGGTAGAAGGATTTGTTGTTTTCGACCTATACTTAAAGGACAATATCATTTGGATTGCAACAAATGGAGACGGGGTTATCCGGTATGACATGAAGAATAAAACTACGAATAGGTTTACGGTTGATTCGGGCCTCCCCAGTAACTATGTCAATAGCATTGCTTATGCAAAAGGTTATTTTTGGCTTGGTACAGAACAAGGTTTATGCCGACTGAACGAGGATGACGGCACCATTGTTTCTTTTAAATCGCTTCTGTATCTCAATCAGGTTTCATTTAATCAGGATGCTCATTATTTGCTTAGTACAGGAAATTTGATAATGGGGACAAATATTGGCGCATTGATATTCGATACTGAAGATTTAAAATTTACACCCGAAAAAGGCCGTCTTTTTGTTCAGGATATCTCGGTGTCGGGCAGATCGATACGCGATATTAAGGATATTAATTTGCAGGCACCTATTGATGAACTCGAAGCAATTTCTTTAAAATATTTCCAGAATACCATAAGTATGGAACTGATTCCGATAGGTGTTGCATCGCCCGGTTCAAATTTTTCGTGGATGCTCGAAGGCCTGGATCAGGAATGGAGCAAACCAAGTAACAACAGGATCTTGTCGTACTCTAATTTGCCGCCGGGAAATTATACATTGAGGATAAAAATGTTGGATAATTCTTTAATCAGTGAAATTGCAGAACGTTCGATTGTCATAAAAATTATTCCACCCTTTTGGAAATCTATCTGGTTCAGAATCCTGGCTTTCACATTAATTATTGGAATTGGCGTAATTGTCATTTATTTTTATATCGATCGTCTGAATAAGCAACATTCAGAAGAAAAAATCAGGTTTTTTGCCAATACGGCTCACGATATGCGTACTTCACTCACCTTGATTAACGGACCTATTGAAGAGCTGAACAAAGAATCAAATCTTTCTGAAAATGGTTTGAATTATCTCCATCTGGCAACAGAACAGGTACAACACCTGTTAAAAGTGGTAACACAGTTGATGGATTTCCAGAAAGTGGATGTTGGAAAGGAAAGGTTGTCGTATTCCGCGACTAATATTGTGAAGTTCATCGAAGACCGTGTAATGATGTTTGAAACTTATGCAAAAAGCAGAAACATCGATCTTGTGTTCGACTCAAATTGCAGGAATTATGTAACATCGGTCGATGAATGGATGATCGAAAAAGTAGTGGATAATCTCATTTCAAATGCCATAAAATATTCTTACAACAATTCGAAAATTTATATCATTTTGCGTTGTTTGCCTGCTAAATGGATATTTGAAGTGCAGGACAAAGGTATCGGGATTAGTAAAAAGGCACAAAAGATGCTTTTCAGAGAATATTACCGGGGCGAAAATGCCATTAACTCAAAAATCGTAGGTTCGGGAATTGGATTACTGCTGGTTAAAAACTATGTTTCCATGCATGGAGGTAAGGTAATCTGTATCAGTCAAAAAAAACAGGGTTCTACATTCCAGGTTACAATTCCATTCCTGCAGAAACCATCCTCCGAACAGGATTCTCAACCAATCGCAAGGCATGTTCCAAATTTTTACCTGCCCGGAAAAATTACCCCGATTGTAGGGAAGGTCCCTGAACCCGGTGAAACAAATAAAATGAAGGTGTTGATTGTGGAAGAT
>CAZHKI010000136.1:0-8781 GCA_964533365.1 uncultured Maribellus sp.
AGGAATACTTTTTTGTTTTCTGCATATTTTTCAAGCAGAAAAAAAAGAAATAAGGGAAGCGCCAGCGACGGGACGAACAGAAAACGTTCGTTCATAAAACTGCCTACATTAATTATTACGTTTGAAATGATGGACAGCATGATGAAAAAGAAAAAGATAATGTATGAAATTTTACTTCGCTTTTTAATTCCGCGAACGGCAACCCAAATCAGTACAGTAACAACGGCCAGCGATAAAAGTGCCAGCGGGTGTCCGGTTTTTATCAGTTGAATGTGGTACGGATAATAGTCGTGTGTGAGCGGGTGGGGGATAAACAGCAATTTCAGGTACAGCAACAGGGTAAAAAGAATGGTGCCGAATTTTTGATTTGGAGTAGCACCGATGTACGGATCGTTCATAATACCGGTAACTTTTACTTCATTGTTGAGTAAAAATCCCATCGCTTCGTAACGAATAATTACATAAAAAGCTGTGGGGATAAGCAGGATGAGGAACAAATGCAAAACTTTTTTCAATGAGGTTTCCCTGAAAAAATAAAGAGCAACAGGGATTGCGGCAACCAGAGGGAGCGTACTTTCCTTGGCTAACAAGCTGAGCAGAAAACAGATGCTGCCCCAAAATATATGTATTTTTTTAAGTGTATCATGAAAAATCAGAAAAAACCAAAACGTAATGGTGCCGAACAAAAATGCAAGAATTTCGTCCAGTCCTTTAATATTGGCAACCACTTCGGTATGAACCGGATGGACAGCAAAAATCAGAACCGACAGCAGAAGAAAGGGTTTTTGTTTTTCGCTGACACAGAAGAGCCGGCCGACCGTTAAATACAGAAAAATACAGCACAGGGCGTAAAATAACAGGTTCAGCAAATGAAAACAAAAGGTATCGGTTCCGAAAAACTGATGCCCGGCGGCAAAAACGGCCAGGCTCAGCGGACGGTAACGCCCGCCCGCCAGGAGGTTTGGCTGATCGCCCATGAAGCCGGTCATGGAATCGTTTCCAAAAATTTCGGGAATTCCTTTTATCCCTTTTTTTACAAAAGCATTGTCGGTAATTACAATTTTATCGTCGAGTACAAATTCAAATTGCAGCGATGAATAGTAAAGTCCAAATACAGCCAATGCAATTAACAGGAAATGGACAACCGTTGAGTTTATAATTTTCATCTCGCAAAATCGGTTATTTTTACAGTTAAAAATAGAAATTATGGTTGAAATTGAACGAAAATTTTTGGTGGATACTAAAAAATGGCAACCATTCGGATCCGGAAAAAAGATAAAACAGGGCTATTTGTCGGTCGATCCCGAACGTGTTGTTCGGGTCAGGATTTCGGGACGGGAGGCTTTTCTGACCATTAAAGGAAAAGCAGAAGGCATTTCAAGAACTGAGATGGAATATAAGATTCCGTTGAACGAAGCTGAAATTTTATTGTCGATGTGCACTGGTTTTACAGTCGAAAAAATTCGTTACATGGAAAAAATTGAAAACAACCGGTGGGAAATTGATGTTTTTGAGGGGAAAAACCGTGGATTGGTAATGGCCGAAATCGAATTGGAGCGAGAAAATCAGGAATTTGTGCTGCCCGCCTGGGTTGAATGCGAAGTTTCGGAAGATCCCCGGTATTTCAATGCTTTTCTTTCGCAGAATCCGTATTTATTATGGTGACAATTCCTGTTGGTCCCATTCAGCCGGCTAAATTTCGAATTTTTTCATACCAATGTTTTTTGTTACTTTTCTGAATAAAACAGTGCAAGCTCTTTTTTCAGAATTTTGAGTTATAATATTTTTAAAAAGCGCTCCGTGTTGACTGTTTTTTTATTTGGGAAATAACAATACGATTAAATTTACGTTTTTGAAAAAGCTATAAAACAATAATTATAATGTTGAAAAAAATAAAACCGATTATCATCTTCTCCTTTTTATTATTCATTGTATTCCCGGGATTTGCCCAGCGATTGCAAAACGAATCAGAGGAGAATTCTCCTGAAAAGGGCATCCTGATTCTTCAGAAGTATTTTCTGAATGAAAATAACTGGCACGTAACCCGGCCGGAACTGGTTGACCAGGTGAAAGGATTGATTCACTATGTGGAATCCGAACCATTGGATTCGGTACTTACAAAACTCAACCAGGCTTTGGCCGATACCGGGTTCAGTTATGTGTACCGGCTTCCGGGCGAAGTTCCTGACAGCTTGAATATTCCTGGATTTTATCCTTCTGAGAAAGTTTCCCGGGATATCGAGAATATCGGGTTAAAACTGCAGACCGAATTTCAGGAAAAGGAGCTGACAGTTCCCGTGCGGTTGCTGACCAACATTGAGGAAAAAGTGGCTGTTATTAAACCCGGAGAAGGATTTAAATTATTCCGTGATTCGATTTACCGGATGCCCGATTCGCTGAAAATTCTGGATGCCATTCCCGATAACATGGTTCAGAACCCTTCCGATTTTCAACGGATTCTGAAGCTGGACAGCATCCGCACAGCGTATGTCGAAATGAAACGGATTGCCTACAACGATTCGTTGATCAATGCATACCGTGAATCAGTAGTCAATCAGTACGCACAAAACAGGTTTGAACAGGAGTTCAATATCCGTAAAAAAAGGCTGACCGATTCAGTTAAAATGAATAATTTCAACATTTTGCGTGAATATAATGATTCGGTTGTGCAGGCAGTAAACGATTCCATTTCCGGCATTATCCGCATAATGGCTGAATATGCCGACTATATTGACACCACCCGTCTGGTTATGTATAACCTGAGTAATCAGGCTTCGGAAATTACCCTGCAAAGCCAAAATCAAAAATTTTCGCGTATCTGGCTGAAAAACGAACAGCAGGATTCATTGAGTGTAATGGTTAAATCGGTGGGAAAAAACGGGATGCAGATGCTGATTGACGACGGGGTCACTTTCTCACGCTTTGCCCCCAAGAAAACAAAAGATTTTGATTTTTCGTCCCTCGGGATTAAGTCGGGTGGAGAACCCAAACTGGGGCAAAAATATCAGTTGCTCACGCCGTGGCTGATGGGGGGCGACGGAACGGTCGGGTTTACTCAAACTCACCTCGAAAACTGGAAAAAAGGGGGAGAAAGCGCCTTATCGTTGCTGGTGGTTTTGAAAGGTTTTGCCAACTACTCGCGTCCCGACGGAAAAATCAAATGGGAGAATTCTGCTGAAGTAAGAAATGGGTGGATTCGCCCGGGTGGAAAAAATACGGAAACCCAGAAAAACGATGATAAACTGGAAGTAACATCAAGATTTGGGGTAAGCGCTTTTAAAAAATGGTATTACAGTACCGAGTTCAACTACGAAACCCAGTTCTTCAAAGGATATAAATATCCAACTTCCTCCAATCCGGATCCTATTTCTGCCTTTATGGCACCGGCAAGGACCTTTTTTAAAGTAGGGCTCGATTACAAACCAAACAAGGAATTTTCCCTGTTTTTGTCGCCGCTGACCATTAAAAATGTGTATGTCAGGGATACTTCACTGATCGACCAGACCAAATTTGGGATCGACGCCGATAAAAACAGTTTCTGGGAACAAGGGTTAAATGCCGACCTGACCTTTAAAAAAGATATCACCAGCGATATTTCCTACGAAACCAAATATAAGATGTTCATCAATTATCAGTCGGCTTTCAGTAAATTCGATATCAACTGGGAAAATCTTGTAGTGATGAAATTGAATGATTACATCAATATGCGGCTCATGCTGCATATGATTTACGATGATGACGTTCTGTTTCCGGTTTATGATCAAAATGACGTAAAGATTGGTGAAAAACCAAAGCTGCAGTTGAAACAACTCATAACGGTCGGATTCTCTTACAAGATCAACCGTCAGGTTTTGCGAACGAAAAAAGTGTAATGCTTTTTTTGACCAGTTTATTATTTTACTGGTTGTTTTCAGATTCCCGGACAGATGTAAAGTTTGTGAATAGTAAAATTCCGGATGACTCAGACGAATGGAGAACCCATTCGAGCCTATGCTGTTTCATCCGGAATTTTTATGTTTTAACATCCTTTTTTACCATTAAATATTTAATATAGAGTTAACATTTGTAATTTATCATTAAAGAATAATTTCTTTATTTTGATTTTTATTACTTTTGGAATGGATGAATAACCAAAAGAAAAACTGTTATGAATGCTTCGGGGAAAAATATAATTAACAAGCAGGCGCCTGAGCCAACTTTAAAAAGGTTGCCCGGCTATCTGTATTTCCTTGAAAAAATCAAAGAAGAGGGCATGATTAATATTTCGGCGCCGGTAATCGGAAAGTCGCTGAGTTGTGATCCCACGCAGGTGGTAAAAGATTTGGCGGTTACCGGTGTAAAAGGCAAGCCCAGGGTAGGATACAATACCTACGAACTCATCCATGCACTGGAAAGTTATCTCGGCTTTAACCAGGTTAATGAGGCTTTTCTTGTGGGTGCCGGAAACCTCGGTTCGGCACTGATGGCATACCAGGAACACCAGACCCTGGGGCTGAAAATCATTGCCGCCTTCGATGTGGACACTCACAAAATCGGGACCCACGTGGGCAGTATTCATATTTTGGATTACAATAAACTTTTTTCGCTATCCAGCCGGTTAGATGTGAAAATTGCCATTTTAACCACCCCCGAAAATGTTGCCCAGGATATCGCCGAAGACCTTGTGAATTGCGGAATTAAGGCCATCTGGAATTTTACGTCGGCCAACATTTCGCTGCCTGAGAATATTATCGTCCAGAATACGTCGATGAGTTCATACGCCGCCGTGCTGCTTAGGAGGCTTAACGATTTGGAAAACAAATAGTAAAAAAATAAAATCAGAATATTATGAATTCAAAATATAATTTTTGGAACGGTTTGAAAAATTTAATAAAGAAATATTTCTTTAATTGCGATAAAAATGACATTTGTCAGAGTTTTGGTCAGTCTGTCTCAATGCCTGATTCAAAGGTGTCAAATCATGCAGAAATGGAAGTGGAAGAATATATGAAAAACTATCAATCGACTACCCGCTGGCAAACGGTTTAAGCTGATTCCGGTCTGAACATGACTTTCATTTTGATTCGATTCAATTGATTATCGAATCATTTCTTCTGCATTTGCTTCATTGCAGTTTTACTGTAAAATATTTTGTATCTCCGAAATATCATTGATTTTCATCCAGTTCGGATGATTTCCATTTTCTTCTGTCTTTTCGTGTTCCCAGGTAATGTGATAGGGAATGTGGATTCCATAACCAGCGATGTTTAATACCGGTTCGATATCCGATTTGTAGGAATTTCCAATCATCAGGAATTCATTTGGTTCAATATCGAGGTGACGGATTAGCTTTTGGTAATCCGATTCCTTTTTGTGGCTCATGATTTCAATATGATGGAAAAAGTGCTGAATGTCCGACATTTTCAGCTTTCGTTCCTGGTCGAGTAAATCGCCTTTGGTGGCAACCACCAGCTTGCAGTTTTTCCCCGACAGGTATTTCAGCACATCTACAACGCCGTCGAGCAGGACAACAGGTTTGGTCAGTTGTTTTTTCCCGAGGCCGATGATTTTTTGAAGAATTTCGGGTGCAATTTTGTTGTTGCTGATCCGCAGTGCAGTTTCAATCATCGATAGCATAAAACCTTTGGTGCCGTAGCCATACATTGGCAGGTTCTCCATTTCGGTCTGGTACAGTTCGCGGCCTGCCTCATCGGCCGGCAGATAATCGCCAAGCAAACGGAAAAACTGTTCTTCCGTTTCGCGATAGTAGGGCTCGTTCACCCAGAGGGTATCGTCGGCATCAAATGCAATGACTTTAAAGATGTTCTTCATCCACTGAATATCTTTTATGAAGTTTTTTAATTACAGAGCCAGATTTACGACGGTAATTCCGGCGCCGCCAAAATCAACGTGTTCATCTTTATAACTGCGGACCATGGGTTCGGCGCGCAGGTATTCGCGGATGGTTTCCTTTAAAATTCCATGACCTTTACCATGCAGAATGCGTAATTGGTGTACTTCGAACATGATGGCTTCGTCGATAAATTCCTGAATTTTCGAAATGGCCTCTTCCATCCGTTTTCCCCTGACATCGATTTCGGGTTTGAAGGTAAGCCTTCGTTCCGAAAAGCTGGCTGCAAGCCCCGAACGGTGGTGGGTTTGATTTTTCATGGCTTTTTTGGCTTCATTGCTGCCCAGCCGTTCCACCTGTGCGCGTGGAAGCGTGGTAATGAGTTGTCCGAAGGCAACCACT
This sequence comes from uncultured Maribellus sp., assembly GCA_964533365.1. Lineage (GTDB taxonomy): Bacteria > Bacteroidota > Bacteroidia > Bacteroidales > Prolixibacteraceae > Draconibacterium. The sequence continues at coordinate 6,233 of CAZHKI010000136.1, forward strand.
GCATTTTTTTCGTTCAGTTCAATCAGGTCGCCAATGGTATTCTGCCCGGTAATCTTGACCTTATCGCCCGGTTTCAGTTCCGGTTCTTCCTCTTTTTTCCCATCCTGAACGGTTGCCTTTTCTTCTTTCGGACGGTGAAGGTTCCGCTTGTTCTCTTTTTCGCGGAGTTTATCAATTTTTTTATCGATGGCTTCGTCACTGGCCGAAGTTTTCCGGATAACCTCGGTTTTTGTTTTTTCCAGTTCGAGGCGGGCCATTTTTGTTTTTTCCTTTTCAGCCTGTGCGTTACGAATTTCCTGGATGGTGTTCTCGATTTTTTTGTTAACGCCCGAAAGCAGCAGTTCAGCCTCTTCTTTTGCTTTTGTCAGCACTTCTTTCCGTAATTTTTTGGCTTCCTTTAGTTCCGTTTCGTAATTCGAGGCCATTTCATCGAGGATTTTTTCCACTTTCCTGATTTTTTCGCGTTTGGTTTCCCAGTAACGTTTGTCGCGGTTAATTTGCCTCAGGTTCCGGTCGAAATCGATGTGTTTCTTGCCCACTTTCTCGGTGGCTTTTTCCAGAATTTCTTCGGGTAATCCGATTTTTCGGGCGATTTCGAAAGCAAATGAACTGCCGGGTTTCCCGATTTCCAGTTGGAAAAGCGGGTTCATATTTTGCGAATCGTACAACATGGCCCCGTTTTCAATCCCTTCGACCGACGAGGCAAAATGTTTCAGGTTAGTATAGTGCGTGGTAATTACACCGTAAGTTCCCAGTTGGTTGAGTTTGTCGAGAATGGCTTCGGCAATGGCGCCGCCCAGCATCGGTTCGGTGCCGGTACCAAATTCGTCGATGAGGATTAACGTGTTCTGGTTGCTGTTTTTAACGAAATGCTTCATGTTCAGCAAATGCGAACTATAGGTACTCAGATCGTTTTCGAGCGACTGCTCGTCGCCGATATCGATGAAAATCTGGCTGAAAATGCCGGTCCGGCTGCCTTCGCTGACCGGGATGAGCAGCCCGCACTGCAACATGTATTGCAGCAAACCGACGGTTTTCAGGCATACCGATTTTCCACCGGCGTTGGGTCCCGAAATCAGTAAAATATGATTTTCGGGCGTCAGCCGGATGCCAAGCGGGACGATTTTCCGGTTCTCTTTTCGCAAGGCCTGCATCAGCAAAGGGTGTACTGCCTGAAACCAGTGAACTACCGGCTGGTTGTAAAAATCGGGTTTGATGGCGCCATATTCAACCGCCAGCAACGCTTTTGCACGGATAAAATCAATCTCGCCCAAAAAGTCGTAGGAATAGAAAAGATCATCGAGATAGGGGCGGATGTCGTTGGAAAATTCGGTGAGGATGCGCACAATTTCGCGCCGTTCGGCATATTCCAGTTCGCGGATTTCGTTGTTCATCTCCACGATTTCGTTGGGCTCCACATACGATGTTTTACCGGTAGCCGATTCATCGTAGACAATGCCCTTGATTTTTCGCTTGTTGGATGAGGAGACGGGAATAACTGCCCGGCCGTCGCGAATGGAAATGGTGGCGTCGTCTTCCACCAGCCCGTCTTTTTGAGCCTGTTTCAGGATGCTGTGCAACCGTTTCGACATGTTCGACTGGAGGGTGAGGATATCTTTGCGGATTTGCGCCAGCGCCGGCGAGGCATTGTCGCGAATTTTGCCGAATTTGTTTAAAATCTGGTCAATCCGGTCGTAAATGTAGGGAAAAACCTGTACCTGCGAGGTTTTCTTTTTCAGCAGCGGGAAAACGGCTTCTTCCTGTTTGTTGAAGAAGAAAACGATGGCGCGGACCGATTCGAGTGAACGTTTCAGGTCGAACAGTTCCGAAGGTTCGAGAAAGCGGCCTTCGATCCTGATTTTTTGCAGGGCGGCCCGCAAATCGTAAAAATGGCTGGCCGGAAAATTATCGAATTCCCTTATAATGCGGCAAAACTCGTCGGTTTCGCCCAACTGGTTATTGATGGGTTCATACGAGTGGTGAAACTGCATTTCGTCAACCCACTCGCTGCCCATCGTGCTCAGGCATTTGTTGCGCAACGATTCGCGGATGCGGTCGAACCCGATTTTCTGCTCAAAATTTTCAGGATAAATTCCCTGCATGGTTTTCTTTCATTTTCAGCGCAAAAATAGGGATTTTTAGTTACAGGCAGTTATCCGGTGTTTTAAAGTAGTGCCCCCCGGAGCATTGTGGTGTTGGCTCTTTTTTTGAAAAAGTTTTCAGTCTCAGTTTCAGTCACAGTTCAGTGGCTCGGAGCTTCTTTTCTGTTTAACATCACTTGTTTTATAAAAAAAGCTTGCTACTTTTAAACCACTAAAAACCAAACGAAATGACAACCAGACTTCTGTCGCTTTATTCACTTGCAATGAATTATTATAATTTATGGGTATTCTTTCCGTCCCCGTACGGCATGGATAGAATTCTTTTGACAAGAGATAATGGAAAAAGAAACACAATAGCGGATTTAAATAAGTTAGCAGCAATGCGTGATAGACAGTGTATACAGACAGAAACGATTTGAAAGACAAAATGGAAAATTTAAAAAATAT
>CAZHKI010000137.1:0-8770 GCA_964533365.1 uncultured Maribellus sp.
AAAGAAAATGAAACCCGGATAATCCGTTTGGCTCAAACAATCTCGGGGAAAGTTTCCGTATTGGATTCAATAAAACGAAAGTATCTGCATATTGCTGCGGTTTTTGCCTGCAACTTTGTGAACCATTTTTATGCTGTTTCAGCCGATATTTTAAAATCAAAAGGAATTTCGTTTGATGTTTTAAGACCTTTGATTTTAGAAACAGCACTGAAAGTTCAGGAAATGGAACCGGATGAAGCACAAACCGGGCCGGCTATCCGGTTCGACAGGAATATTATTTTATCGCATGAACAGGAACTGGAAAATTTTCCGGAATACCGGGAACTCTATCGTTTTATTTCGGAAAGTATTTTTAAATTTCACCAAAAACTGGAATAATGTCGTTTTTTAAAGAAGAACTCAAAAATATCAGGGCGTTTATTTTCGATGTTGACGGGGTTTTGTCGCACGATGTTTCACCGCTTGACGAATCGGGCGATCCGGTGCGTACCGCCAATGTGAAAGATGGTTTTGCCATCCGCCATGCTATCTTTTCAGGATTTCCTGTAGCTGTAATTACCGGTGGTTTTGCCGAACGCGTTCGTTTGCGTTACGAAAAAATAGGTGTGAAATATTACTACGACAAAGCGCGTGATAAAGCGGGATGTTTAAACGATTTTTTGGAAAAAACCGGAATTGATGCCCGAAATGTATTGTATATGGGCGACGATTTGGTCGATTACCGGATAATGCTCGAAGTGGGTGTGCCAACCTGTCCGAATGATGCAGTTGCCGATATCAAAGCCATATCGAAATACGTTTCCGGGAAAAACGGGGGCGAAGGCTGCGTGCGCGATGTCATTGAACAAACGTTGCGTGCCCAGGGAAAATGGTTCACGCACGATATGTTATTTCACAATGCATTTTGATATGGAGTGGTTTCCGCAATATCATTTTATCCTTGCCTCAAAATCGCCGCGCCGGCAGGAATTGCTGCGTTCGCTCGGGCTCTGTTTCGAAGTCAGGTTAAAAGAAACCGAAGAAAACTTTCCTGAAACGTTAACCAAAGAACAAATTCCGGTTTATCTCGCACAATTGAAGGCAGTACCTTTTTCAGACGAACTGAAAGAAAACGATTTACTGATTACAGCCGACACCATTGTATGGATTGACGGGAAAGTACTCGGGAAACCCGAAAATACGGATGAAGCCAGACAAATGCTGAAACAGTTAAGCGGCCGCGAACATCAGGTTATTTCGGGTGTTTGCCTTACTTCATGCAAAAAACAGAAATCGTTTTATGCAATTTCTAATGTTCTGTTTAAATCGCTGACAGACAGTGAAATTGAGTATTATATTTCCAAATTCAAACCATTTGATAAAGCTGGCGCTTACGGGATACAGGAGTGGATTGGCGCTATCGGGATTACCCACATCGAAGGCTCGTTTTATAATGTGATGGGACTTCCGGTTCAACGGCTTTACGAAGAAATCCGAAGTTTCTGATTGGCTCATCTGTAACGTTGCGTTTCGAAATGTGTTGTATAACAACCTTTGTTTCAAATATATTGTTTAACACTTTCGCCGATAATACGTAAATTGATTAGAAACAAAATAAAATCAATGATATGAATTATCTGTTAAAGCTTTTCACTTTGATTTTTCTTGTTTTTTTCTTGTTGGGTGGATGTACTAAAAAGCAAAATGATTCAGTCCGGGTAGGATTTTTACTTCATGCGCTGGATAAGGAAAGATGGGAAAACGACCGGGATTTTTTCGTTGAAAAAGTCCGGGAACTTGGAGGAACTGTTCAGGTTCAGATTGCCGATAACGATGCTGCCAAACAATTGGAACAGGCAAAAGAACTGCTCGCCAACGGTGTTGATGTAATTGTGGTTGTACCTGTTGACCAGTTTACAGCCGCAGAAATTGTAAATGAAGCACACTCCCGCGATGTAAAGGTTATTTCGTACGACCGGTTGATAAAAAACTGCGACCTGGATTATTACATCTCAACTGATAATGTCGAAATAGGAACGTTACAGGCCAATTACCTGACAACCATAAAACCGGTGGGGAATTATGCCCTGATTGGCGGCGCCAAATCCGATAATAACAGTCAGTTTTTGTTTTTGGGACAAATGAACGTTTTACAACCATTGGTTGAAAAGGGCGATATCAAAATTGTTTACAACGAGTTTACCGAAGACTGGGGCGAAGACGAAGGATATGAACATACCCGCAACCTTTTGGCAAAAGTTGCCAATATTGATGCGATCATTGCTGCCAACGATGCCATTGCACTGGGGGCCATCAGGGCTTTACAGGAAATGGGACTGGAGGGGAAAGTGCTGGTGGCAGGTATGGATGCCGACCTGAAAAACCTGCAGGAAATTGTTGCCGGACATCAAACCTGCACCATTTACAAACCTTACGAAAAGATGGCTTCAACAGCAGCCGAACTCGCTATGAAACTTGCCCGGGGCGAAGACAACGAAAATACTTACCAAACCGTTAGCAACGGAACAAAATTAGTCCCGGCTGTTTTCCATAATGCAATGATTGTGAATAAACAAAATTTGAAACTTACCGTTATTTCCGAGGGGTATCAAACCGAGGAAGCAGTTTATAATTAAAGGTTAATGTTCATTGAATAAGAGGATTGCCGGCAACAGCAATCCTCTTTTATTTAATCAGGTGGTTGTGTAAATAATCCAGAACTGAAATAATATTTAAGCCGGTGGTTCATCAACAAGTATCTGTTAACAAATTCGTTGAAGCGGCTTTTATCCGATGTGTTTCTGTGTTTTTTCTGAATAAATTCTTAGGTTTGCAGCCTTTTAGCAAACATTTTAGTTTTTACCATTTTTTGTTATGATTACAGTTGCCGATTTAAAGATTCAGTTTGGGAAAAGGGTTTTGTTTCAGGATGTAAATATGAAGTTTACCAGTGGAAACTGTTATGGCGTCATTGGTGCCAACGGTGCGGGTAAATCAACATTATTAAAGGCAATTTCCGGCGAAATAGATGCAACTTCGGGCAGTATTTTACTGGGACCAGGCGAACGATTATCGGTGCTGAACCAAAACCATTTTGCATTCGACGAATTCACCGTTCTCGACACGGTAATGAAAGGTCACGCCGAAATGTGGGAAATCAGGAACGAAAAGGATGCTTTGTATAATAAACCCGATTTTTCGGAAGAAGACGGCATGAAAGCCGCCGAACTGGAAGAAAAATTCGGGCATATGGGTGGCTGGAATGCCGAAAGCGATGCTGCTACCTTGTTGAGCAACCTGGGTATCAGGGAGGAATTTCATTATACCCTTATGAAAGATATGGACGGGAAACAAAAAGTGAGGGTTCTGCTGGCTCAGGCCCTTTTTGGTAAACCCGACAACCTGCTGCTGGACGAACCCACCAACGACCTCGACCTGGAAACCGTTCAGTGGCTCGAAAATTATTTGTCGAATTTCGACAACACGGTTCTGGTGGTTTCACACGACCGCCACTTTCTCGACGCCATCAGTACCCACACGGTTGACATCGATTTCGGAAAAATTAAAATGTTTGCCGGAAATTACAGTTTCTGGTACCAAAGCAGCCAGCTGGCATTGAGACAGCAAAAACTTCAGAATAAAAAGGCAGAAGAGAAACGGAAAGAGTTACAGGAGTTTATCTCCCGTTTCAGCGCCAACGTGGCCAAATCGAAGCAAACCACCAGCCGTAAGAAAATGCTCGAAAAGCTGAATATTGAAGATATTGAACCGTCAACCCGCAAATATCCCGGTATCATTTTTAAACCCGACCGCGAAGCCGGCGACAAAATTCTTGATGTAAACGGGCTGAGTGCCAGTGTTGATGGGAAAGTGCTTTTTAAAGATGTGGTATTCCAGGCCAACAAGGATGAAAAAATTGTTTTCCTGTCGAAAGATACCCGGGCCATGACCACCTTTTTCGAAATCATCAATGGCCACCAGCAGCCCGATTCCGGAACTTTCCAGTGGGGTCAAACCATTACAACGGCTTATTTGCCCCTCGATAATTCTGAATTCTTCAACAGCAACCTTACATTATTCGACTGGTTGTGCCAGTTTACCAACGACACCACTGAATTTTTTGTCCGCGGGCATCTCGGAAAAATGCTCTTTGCCGGCGAAGAAATTTATAAAAAAGTCAATGTTCTTTCGGGAGGCGAAAAAATTCGCTGTATGATTGCCCGGATGATGCTGACCGGCGCAAATGCCCTGATTCTTGATACGCCCACCAACCATCTGGATTTGGAATCCATTCAGGCTTTCAACAACAATCTGATTAAATTCCCCGGAAATATTTTCATGTCGTCGCACGACCACGAATTTATCCAAACCGTGTGTAACCGCATTATCGAGTTGACACCCAACGGAATTATCGATAAACTGATGGATTACGACGATTACATCTCCGACGAGAGGATTCAGGAGTTACGCAAAAAAATGTATGCTGAGTAGTGTTTGATCCGCAATCGATGTACCGGGATAATTCATAAAAACTTCACTCTTTCCCTCCTTCGCTTTGTAACTCCCGGTTGCTGTAAAACCGTTCGAGTATCGATCCGTCGTTGGCTTCTTTCGAAAGCGATTCGATGGTGTTTTTTGGAACATCGTACACATCGAGCACAATCAGCCCGTCGAGGCAGTTGTTGAACTTGGGATCAACATTGAACCCAATAATTTTTGAGTTGAGCTTGATGTACTTTTTCAGCAGTACCGGCAGTCCCGAATTCAGTTCGTCCAAATCGCCGATGGTTTTGTCTAACCGGTCGATGTTTCGTTCCATATTTTCCATCAGAATGTTGATGTCGGGATTGACGCTTTTGAATTTGTAGCTGTTTCTGGGTTTGATGTGCTGCGCCATTTTCCGGTTCAAATGGTTGGCCATGATAAACCGGATGATGAGATCTTTCGATATTTTTGAATAGTTGTTGCTGATGCTCACCGGCCCGATTAGATAACGGTATTCCGGGTTTTTCAACAGAAAATAAAGAATTCCTTTCCAGAGCAAAAACAGTGGCATGGGTTTGCGCTGGTATTCTTTAATAACAAACGACCGTCCCAGTTCGAGGCTTTCATTCAGTACGGGTTTGAATTCGTCGTCGATGCGGAACAAAGTATGCAGGTAAAACCCCCTTTTTCCGTATTGTGCCAGGATGTCTTTCCCCAGTCCGATTCGGTAAGCACCCACCAGCCGTTGTTCTTCTTCGTCCCAGATAAACATCTGGTTATAGTACAGGTCAAATTCGTCAATGTCGATACTTTGGTTGGTTCCTTCGCCCACCTCGCGGAAAGTGATTTCACGCAGGCGCCCAATTTCATTTAAAATATTGGGGATTTCGCGCGATGGCGCACAAAATGCCGTGTAATTTTTCAGGTTGAACAGGGTGTATTCCTGTTTTATTTTTTGAATTTCTTTCAGAATAAGATCGGGTGAAACCGGATCAATAATGGATTCGGGTTTTGTTGGTGGTTTCAGTGAGTAGTTAAAAAAACGTTTTACCTCGATGTTTGTCTCCATGCTGTAAGTTTTGGCCCTTAAAAAACGCCCGAACTGGTAGATATCGCTGATTTTATTCTGTTCTTCCACCCGGATGGGGTTGCCAATCCTCATTTTTATGGTTTTATGCTTTTTGCTCATCAGTTCCGAAGGAAGGCGTACCTGTCGTAATGCGGGATGAATCTTCGCAAAGAGATGAAACAGGCGGCTGTTAGTTCCCTGAAAATGAATAGGTACTACCGGAACCGATGCTTTTTTTACAAATTTCACCATCGGAAATTGCCATATGTGGTCGGTGGCATTGTCAAACGTTCCGTATGTGCTTACATCGCCAGCCGGGAACATACAAAGCACTCCGCCATTTTTCAGGTGCAAAATGGCTTCTTTCACTCCGTTCTGGGTTTCGTCATCCATTTGTTTTTCAAATGGTTTATCAGACAGGAAGAAGCTGGAAACCGGTTCGATTTTTTGCAGCAGAAAATTCGCGATGACTTTTACATCAGGCCGAACCAGCGATAAATATTTGATGAGCAATAATCCGTCGAGGCCGCCAAACGGGTGGTTGGCTACCACAATGGCCGCTCCGCTGGGCGGAACCCGTTTTAACTCGTTTTCATCGAATTCAACTTTAAGTTCCAAAACACGGATTACCTCATCGATAAACTCAATGCCCTGTTTGGAAGCAATCTGGCCATAAATTTTGTTTAATTTGTTAAACCGGAGGATGTACATTAAAAATTTTGCGAAATACTCGCCTCCCAGTAAAGCAAAAGCAGGATGTGCTTTTATAATGTCTTTCGGATTCAGTAATTCCATGAATGATTCGTTAAAGTTTAGCAAAATCCACCCAAGCTGGAACAAATGTATAATGTTTTTTGAATAATCTTTTTGAATTGTTGTAAAACAACTTCCGGTTACCGGACAGATTTTCTATTTTAAATATTGGGGATTAGGCAGAAAAAATGAAGGAAAATTCATTGGATAAGAGAAGAACCAATTCTTTTTTACATCCAATTTGATTTTAGATTGTTATTATTGCAAACCATAAAAATGTCAGAAAATAAAATACATGAAAATCGTTGGCTGCCGACTTCGAAAAAGGAGGTGGAGCAACGGGGCTGGGATTACGTTGATGTGATCCTTTTCACCGGCGATGCCTATGTCGATCATCCGTCGTTTGGTGCGGCGGTCATTGGCCGGATTCTCGAAGCCGAAGGTTTGAGGGTTGCCATTGTTCCGCAACCCAACTGGAGGGACGATTTACGCGATTTCAAAAAACTGGGGCGGCCCCGGTTATTCTTTGCTGTCACAGCCGGGAACATGGATTCGATGGTGAACCACTATACCGCCGGTAAACGCAAACGTTGCCTACACACCGGGAGGTAGAGCCGGTTACCGGCCCGATTATGCCACCATTACCTATTCGAATATCCTCCGGAAATTTTTTCCCGATGTCCCGCTTATTATTGGCGGCATTGAAGCTTCGCTCCGCCGTGTTACCCATTACGACTACTGGTCGGATCAACTGAAACCTTCCATCCTGGTCGATTCGGGCGCGGATATCCTGTTCTACGGAATGGGCGAAAAGTCGATCACTGAATTTGCCCGCAGGGTGAAAGCGGGAGAGCTGGTTCAGAACCTGACCGATATTCCGCAGACTTCGTTTCTGTCCGGGTTGGATGAGAAGTATAATACCCGTAGCGAATGGGATGAACTGGAGTTGGCTTCGCACGAGGAATGCCTGGCTGACAAAAAGAAGTACGCCCGCAATTTTATGCACATCGAAGAAGAATCGAATAAAATGGAGGCGAAGAAACTGGTGCAGAAAGTAGGCGACCGAAAAGTGGTGGTAAATCCGCCGTGGCCAACTTTTCAGGAACACGAAATCGACTGGGTTTACGATTTGCCCTATACCCGGCTGCCGCATCCGCGCTATCGTAACAAGGAAACCATTCCGGCCTACGAAATGATCCGTCATTCCATCAACATCCACCGGGGGTGTTTCGGCGGCTGTACTTTTTGCACCATCTCGGCACATCAGGGAAAGTTTATCGCCAGCCGCTCCGAAAATTCGATATTAAAAGAGGTGGAAAAGGTTACGCAAATGGATGATTTTAAAGGTTACATTTCCGATCTGGGAGGTCCTTCGGCCAATATGTACCAAATGAAAGGCATTCATGAAGAAATCTGTAAAAAATGCAAACGGCCTTCGTGTATTTTCCCGAATATCTGCAAAAACCTCGACACCAGTCACAAACCGCTGCTCGATTTATACGAAAAGGTACGAAACCATCCGAAAGTAAAAAAGGCGTTTATCGGCAGCGGCATCCGGTATGATATGATTCTCCAAAAAACCGGGAATGAACAAACCGACAGCATTAACCGGCAATATTTGCGCGAAGTTATCAAGCATCACGTATCGGGCCGGTTAAAAGTGGCGCCCGAACATTCATCAGACGAAGTGCTGAAATTCATGCGGAAACCTTCTTTTCAACTGTTTGAAAAGCTGAATGAAGAGTTTAACCGGATTAACCGGGAAGAAAATCTGAATCAACAACTGATTCCCTATTTTATTTCCAGCCACCCGGGAAGCAAACCTGAAGATATGGCCGATTTGGCCATTAAAACCAAGCGGATGAATTTCAGGCTTGAACAGGTGCAGGATTTTACGCCAACGCCCATGACTCTCGCCACGGTGGTCTATTATTCGGGCTATCACCCCTATACCATGGAAAAAATTTACACGGCTAAAAATAAAGAATCCAAAGAAAACCAGCGGAAGTTTTTCTTCTGGTATAAGAAAGAACTCAGGGATTCCATCATTCAGCAATTAAAAAATAAAGGCAGAACTGATTTAATCAATCAATTGTTTAAATAGAAAATGGATTTCATTTTCTGAAAAACATTGTATCTTGTTTGTTAATTGATGAAAAATTTTGTCACATGAAATCTATCCGACTTTTACCATTAGCCTTCATTCTGCTTTTTACAGGTTGTGCCGAACTCATGCAAATTGCACAACAAACGCTGGACGAAAACCGGCCGCTCTCCCAAACGGAAATTATTACCGGACTAAAAGAGGCGCTGGTGGTGGGTACTGCCAAATCGGTTGATATTCTGGGGGTGACCGATGGTTATTACCGGGATGAACTGGTGAAAATTCTTTTGCCCCCCGAAGCCGACATCATCGTGAAGAATATCGGTAAAATTCCCGGAGGCAACCAGTTACTGGAAGATGTGCTGTTGCGAATCAACCGC
>CAZHKI010000138.1:0-8760 GCA_964533365.1 uncultured Maribellus sp.
GTTTGACGGAATAATCGATAAAATATTCAGCAGGCTCATCAAAGCTGATTTTTACAGGTAGCTGAACCACTTTGCTTTCGCGCGGTTTCAGGTTGAAATCTTTCAGTATTCCGCTTTGAACAGGCTTTCCGTCGCCCAAAAGTGTCCAGGATATTTCGTAATCGGTTAAATCAATAAAATCGTGGAAGTTGGTGATTTTGTCCCCGTTGTCATCCTTTTCAAACCGGATGTACTGGTAGGCATATTTAACTTCCCAGATTCCCGGGTGGGGCGTGTAATTGGGCGAAATCAATCCGTTGCAGACAAAGTTGTAGTCGGTGGGCATTCCTGTGCCGTAATCGCCGCCGTAAGCCCAGAATTCCCTGCCGTTTTTGTCTTTTATGACCAGCCCCTGGTCAATCCAGTCCCAAATGTATCCGCCCTGCAACTGGTCGCTGCCGGGGCGGTAAATCACATCCCACAAATCGGCCAGGTTGCCGGTACTGTTTCCCATGGCGTGGGCATATTCGCTGGCAATCATGGTTTTGGGCTGCCATTTTGAAATATAATTTTCGAGGGTTTTTACTCCCGGGTACTGAGGACAATAAATGTCGGTGTTGTCGCCCATAATGGCGCGTTCGTAATGAATGGGGCGCGAGGGATCGAACTGTTTCAGCTTTTTGTAAGCGGCGGTAAAATTCACGCCGTCGCCGGCTTCGTTGCCCAGCGACCACACCACCACCGAAGCGTGGTTTTTGTCGCGTTCGGCCATGTTCATAATCCGGTCAACATGAGCAGCCTCCCATTCGGGCTTTTTGGCCAGCGAATGTTCGCCATAATACATCCCGTGCGATTCAATGTTGGCTTCGTCGGTAACGTATAGCCCGTATTCATCACAAAGCTCATAAAAACGTTCGTCATTGGGATAGTGACTGGTGCGTACTGCATTGATGTTAAACTGTTTCATCAGCCCGATTTCCCGGATCATCGCTTCTTCGCTCACAACATGCCCTTTGTATTGGTCGTGTTCGTGGCGGTTGACCCCTTTTATCAGCACCGGCACGCCGTTCACACAGAAAAGGGTATTGATAAGTTCAATTTCACGGAATCCGATTTTGTGGCTAACCGTTTCCACAATTTCGCCGTTTCCGTTTTTCAGGACGATAACCAGCGAATAGAGATTGGGCGTTTCGGCCGTCCATTTGGCCGGATTGGTAATCGCTTTTGAAAAAGTGAGTTTCAGCTCCGGTTTTTTATTGATTCTGGCTTCCTGAATATCGCTGGCCACCTTGTATTGGCTCTTGTCGAAAAGTTGAAATTCAACCGAATAGTTTCCGGAGCGCAGTTTTTCGGTGTGGTTTTTCAGATCGACCTCCAGGTTCAGGGTTGCATTTTTGTTTTCGGGATCAAGGTCGGTGGTGGCGAAAAAGTCGAAAATCCGCACTTTGGGTGTGGAATAGAGATATACATTCCGTTCGATGCCGCTGATGCGCCAGAAATCCTGGCTTTCGAGGTACGAGCCGTCAGACCAGCGGTAAACTTCGGCTGCCACAATGTTTTCTCCTTTCTGCAAATATTTGGTAATGTTCCATTCTGCGGGCAGTTTGCTGTCCTGGCTGTAGCCTACTTTTTGGCCGTTTATCCAGAGGTAAAATGCTGATTTTACGGCACCAAACCGGATAAAAACTTCCCGTCCGTCCCAGCTTTCAGGGATGGTGAACGTACGGCGGTACGAACCGACCGGGTTGTAATCATGTGGTACTTTCCCCGGGTTAGCCGGATAAATTTTGTCGATGAATTTGATTTCTTTCGATACCGGCGCTTTGTAATCAGCAAATTCATATTGGTGGTTTACGTATATCGGCACATCGTAGCCCATTACCTCCCAGTTGGCCGGAACCGGGATATTATCCCACACCGAAACGTCGTATTCTGATTTATAAAAATCAACCGGTCGGTCGGCCGGCTTGTGGGACAGGTGAAATTTCCAGGTTCCGTCGAGACTTTTGTAAAATACCGACTGGTTGCGTTTTTGAGTCAGCGCCTCGTCAATTGTCCGGAAAGGCATCAGTGTTGCGTGAGCCGGCTCCTTGTTCTGGTTGAATATCAGCGGATTTTCCCAGTCGGGTACCGGAGCAGTACTTTGCGTGTATCCTGTGGCACTTATACCTAGAAATGTTAAAAACAGTAGTTTCTGGATGATGGTTTTTTTCATGCTATTTCTGATTTAATTTTTTACGTTTTTGATCAGTTGTCTTTTTTTAAATTTTCATAAAAATAGGTGAATTGGAGATGAATAAAAATGATAAGAATTATATTGTATCTTGTTTCGTTAATCAGAGTTGTTTTCTCTCTGCTACAGTTCCAAAAGAAAAACCGACAGACTTCTGTATAAAGTCTTTATCAAATCCCGGTTCTTCCAAAATCAGCATAATAATCTGATTCATATTTAAATAAATTTCAGGAATACGAACCGGATGAAATGAATTATCCGAAATAAATAATTGTATAACACGTAAATAATTTTTGCCAGTCCGAAATATATCTATATTTTCGTGTTCGTACACGGAAAATTAAATAGTAAAACTAATATCAAACGAAAATGGAATTAGGAAAATACAGTTTTGGAGTGGGCGACCGGTTTAACCACGAAGGAGTAGCCCAGTTAAGCGCGTTGATTGAAGCCACTGTCCAGGGAATTGAAGTTACGCCGGTTTGGAACAAATCGAACCGCGAGCATAATATCGTCCATTCTGAACCTTCCGGCACCCGGATGGAAGCAGACTTTGCTGTTAAATATTTAGGATGGGAAGGCCCTTATTTTGTGGATGCCGATCACATCAACCTGACCAATGTGGATCGTTTTATCGATTTTTGCGACTTTTTTACGCTCGATGTGGCGATGTACATTGGCAATCCTTCACCGGAAGCCGATGTGGCTGCTTTCAAAAAATCGTGTGCTGCTTTGGGTTCAACGGTTTCGATTCCTGGAATTGAAGACCCCATCGTAATTACCGATGAATTGCTCGAATCAGTTGCCGGGAAATATCTGGCAGCAATTAAAGAAGCCGGGAAAATATACCGCCACATCGAAGAAGCTAAAGGCGCCGGGAAGTTTGTTACCGAAGTTTCAATGGACGAGGTGGAAGCGCCACAAACCCCGGTCGATATGTTTTTTATCCTGAAAATGATTGCCGATGAAAAAATTCCGGCGCAAACCATTGCCCCGAAATTTACCGGGCGCTTCAACAAAGGCGTCGATTACGTAGGCGATGCTGAACAGTTTGCGAAAGAATTTGAACAGGATGTGTTGGTAATTGACTACGCTGTAAATAAATTCGGACTTCCTGAAGATTTGAAACTCAGCGTCCATTCCGGTTCCGATAAATTTACCATTTACCCGATAATGGCTCAGGTTATTGCAAAATACGACAAGGGGATTCATGTTAAAACGGCTGGTACCACCTGGCTCGAAGAAGTCATTGGACTTTCCATTTCCGGAGAAGAAGGGCTGGCTGTTGCCAAAGAAATATACATCAATGCTCTTTCACGGAAAGAGGAACTTTGTGCACCCTACGCCGATGTGATTGACATCGACGATTCGAAACTTCCTACCCCCGAAGAGGTGGCTGGCTGGTCAGGCGAAAAATTTGGAAATACCCTGCGCCATATTCCCGGTCATCCCGATTATAACTCCAATTTCCGCCAGTTAATCCATGTCGGTTACAAAGTGGCTGCCGAAATGGGCGAAAAATACACCGGACTTCTTGAAAAATATTCGGAAGTTGTTGGCGGCTGTGTAGAGGAAAATATTTTCGAACGCCACCTGAAACGGTTATTCGAACTCGAATAATAAATTGAATTGTCAAATCGCGGATTTCTCCGGACTATTCGGAAAATTCCGGCTAAATCAGATAAAATGAAAAAATTTATGGATGAAAATTTCCTGCTGCAAACGAAAACTGCCCAGGATTTATATCACAACCACGCGGCAAATCAGCCCATATTTGATTATCACTGTCACATCAATCCCAAAGAAATTGCGGAAGATAAGCGGTTTGAAAACATCACCCAAATCTGGCTGTATGGCGACCATTACAAATGGCGCGGGATGCGTACCAACGGAATTGCCGAGAAATATTGCACCGGCGATGCCACCGATTGGGAAAAATTTGAAAAGTGGGCTGAAACCGTTCCCTATACCCTGCGAAATCCTTTGTTTACCTGGACCCATCTTGAATTGAAAAAATTCTTCGGGATTGAAAAAATTCTAAGCCCGAAAACGGCCCGCGAAATCTGGGACGAATGCAATGCAAAGCTTCAAACTCCTGAATATTCGGTCCGCGGTATCATCCGGATGGCCAATGTTCACACCATCTGCACCACCGACGATCCTGTGGATTCGCTGGAATACCACCGCCAGATTAAAGAAAGCGGTTTCGAAGTGAACGTGTTGCCTGCCTGGCGCCCCGACAAGGCAATGGCCGTTGAAAATGTGAAAACATACAACGAATATGTGGACAAGCTGGCTGAGGCTTCCGGGATAAAAATCAGTACTTTCACCGATTTAATGGATGCACTGGACGACAGGCACCAGTTTTTCCACGAAAATGGCTGCCGCCTTTCCGACCACGGCGTGGAAACCATTATTGCAGAGGATTATACCGAAAAGGAAATCGAAAAATTATTTGCAAAAATCAGGAGCGGATCCGGTTTAGCGGCTGAAGAAATTGCCAAATTTAAATCGTGTATGTTGTACGAATTTGGAATTTTGGATCACCTGCGCGGATGGACCCAGCAATTTCACATTGGCGCACTTCGCAACAACAGCACCCGTCTTTTCAGACAGTTAGGGCCTGACACAGGATTTGATTCCATCGGCGATTTTGAAATTGCCCGGCCGCTTTCGAAACTGCTCGACCGGCTCGATTTAAATAATAAATTAGCCAAAACCATTCTGTACAATTTAAATCCGCGCGACAACGAACTGATGGGCACCATGATTGGCAACTTCCAGGATGGTTCGGTTCCCGGGAAAATGCAGTTTGGATCGGGCTGGTGGTTCCTCGACCAAAAAGACGGAATGGAAAAACAGATGAATGCCCTTTCAAACCTGGGGTTACTGAGTCGGTTTGTGGGAATGCTCACCGACTCGCGTAGTTTCCTGTCGTATACCCGTCACGAATATTTCCGCCGCACCCTTTGCAACATGCTGGGCAACGATGTGGAAAACGGAGAAATTCCTTATGATATGGAATTACTTGGAAAAATGGTTGAAAATATCTGTTTTAACAACGCCAAAGAATACTTTAATTTCGGCTAAAAAAGGAGCTGAAATTGAATGAAAAAGGAATAAATTTTTAGCTTTGCAATCGATTGCAATAAAAATTAATTTTTTTAAAATGAAGAATAAAGTTGTCACTTTTGGTGAAATCATGTTGCGTCTGGCAACTCCTGATTATTTACGTTTTTCTCAGTCGCAATCGCTAACGGCCACTTTTGGCGGAGGCGAAGCCAATGTTGCTGTTTCCCTGGCCAATTATGGTATCGCAGCCGATTTTGTAACCCGTCTTCCGAAAAACGATATTGGGCAGGCTTGTATGATGGATTTACGTAAATACGGTGTCGGCGTTGAAAATATTATCTGGGGCGGCGACCGGCTGGGTATTTATTTCCTCGAAACCGGAGCTGTCAGCCGCGGCAGCAAAGTGGTTTACGACCGCGCCCATTCTTCGGTTTCTGAAATTAAACAGGGAATGGTGGACTGGGAAAAGGTGTTAGAAGGAGCCACCTGGTTTCACTGGACCGGAATTACACCGGCCATTTCGCAAAGTGCAGCCGATGTTTGTCTGGAGGCAATTCAAACCGCGAATAAATTGGGAATTACCGTTTCGTGCGATTTGAATTTCAGGAAAAACCTTTGGAAATACGGCAAAAAAGCCGGCGAAGTCATGCCAGCGCTGGTTGCCGGAACCGATATTATTCTCGGAAATGAAGAAGATGCAGAAATGGTTTTGGGAATCAAACCCGAAGGCGTTGATGTTACTGGCGGACACGTGGAAGCAGAAGCATACGAATCGGTTTCGAAACAAATTATGGCACAGTTTCCCCGCTGTAAGAAAGTAATAACCACACTACGCGGTTCGGTAAATGCCAACCACAATAGTTGGTCGGGCGTACTTTGGGACGGACAGAAACTCTACGAAGCCCCCACATACCAGATTACGCATATTGTTGACCGTGTGGGCGGCGGCGACTCGTTTATGGGCGGGCTGATTTACGGCCTGCTTACCTACACCGGCGACGACCAGAAAGCGCTGAATTTTGCCGTTGCTGCCTCCTGTTTAAAACACACCATTTACGGCGATTTCAACCAGGTTACAGTTGATGAAGTGGAAAAACTGATGGGCGGCGACGCCTCGGGAAGGGTAGCAAGATAAAGAGGCCAATTAGTAATTAAAAATTTCAAATGTTAAATTACATAACAAATGGATATTGATCTTGCTGAACGATTATTCAAATTTGCTGTTAGGGTAATTAAATTTTTAAGAAATTTACCTGATGAGCCTGAGTTTAATAATATCCGCTATCAATTATCAAAATCATCATCTTCGTCAGGTGCAAATTATGAAGAGGCACAGGCAGGATATTCAAAAGCTGACTTTCTTTTTAAAATTGATATAAGTCTAAGAGAAATGAGAGAAAGTAATTATTGGTTGCGACTAATACAAGCTACCTGTGAATTTGAGGGTGTTCTGAAAGTGGAATTGGTAGATTTAATAAAAGAATCAACTGAATTGAAAAACATTTTAGGTAAAATTTCCTCTTCAACCCGAAATAATATGTAATTCAAAAATCAAACAGAACCCGAATTAATTTCTAATTTTTAATTTCTAATTGTTCATGGCACGATTTACCAGAATAGAAGTAGCCCTTAAAATGAAGGAAACCGGCATGGTTCCGGTGTTTTATCATAAAAATGCCGAATTGTGCAAAAATGTTGTAAAAGCCTGTTACGACGGAGGAGTACGCGTATTCGAATTTACCAACCGCGGCGATTTTGCCACCCTGGTTTTTGCCGAAGTAAACAAATGGGCTATCGAAAACTGCCCGGAAATGATCATGGGCGTGGGTTCGGTGATTGACGAGGGAACTGCGGCCATGTACATTGCGCTGGGGGCCAATTTTATCGTTTCGCCTGTAATTGATGAAGGTACAGCCCGTGTTTGCAACAAACGAAAAATTGCCTGGAGTCCTGGTTGTGGTTCGGTTACCGAAATTAATCGTGCTCACGAACTAGGCGCCGAAGTGGTAAAAATATTTCCGGGTCAGCAGGTGGGAGGCCCCGAGTTTGTAAAAGCTGTAAAAGGCCCCATGCCCTGGTCCAGTATCATGCCTACCGGCGGTGTAACCCCAACCGAAGAAAACCTGAAATCGTGGTTTCAGGCAGGTGTAACCTGTGTGGGAATGGGTTCACAATTGTTTCCAAAGGATGTTTTGACCAATGAAAATTATACCTATATTACCCAAAAATGTGAAGAAACACTTGCAATAATTAAGAACTATCAATAAATCAATCAATTAAAAACAAATCTATGAACGATGTAAATCAAAAAATCGGGAAATACCGGTGGACGATTCTTTCGCTTGTATTTTTCGCAACCACAGTAAATTACCTCGATCGTCAGGTAATCAGCTTATTAAAACCATTTCTGGAAACCGAATTCCACTGGACAGAAACCGATTATGCCAATATCGTGTTTGTTTTCCAGTTGTGTTACGCGTTGGGGATGCTCGGAGTTGGTTATGTCATCGATAAAATCGGGACGAAACTGGGATATGCGCTGTCGTTGTTTGTATGGAGTATTGCCGCCATTTTACATGCGGTAGCCAAAACCACTGCAGGTTTTGCACTCTGGCGCGGTTTACTGGGTGTGAGTGAGGCCGGTAACTTTCCGGCTGCCATTAAAACCGTAGCCGAATGGTTTCCCAAAAAGGAACGGGCGCTGGCAACCGGAATTTTTAATTCGGGAACTAATATTGGCGCTATTTTGGCACCGTTGGTTGTGCCGTGGATTGCAGTTACCTGGGGCTGGCAGGAAGCATTCATTATTACTGGAGCCATTGGTTTGATTTGGCTGATTTTTTGGTTTCTAATCTACGAAGTACCCAAAAAACACAAAAAACTTTCGAAAGCTGAATTTGATTACATCCACAGCGATGATGATCATAAATCGGAAGCTGAACTGGCTCAGGATAAAGTTAAAGTACCATGGCTTACCTTGCTGAAGTTTAAACAAACCTGGGCTTTCTTCATTGGTAAATTCCTTACTGACCCCATTTGGTGGTTTTTTCTTTTCTGGTTACCGGCTTTCTTAACTGCTGAATATAATTTAACCGGAATGCAGGTAAGTTTACCATTGGCTGTGGTTTATACTATGACCACCGTTGGCAGTATTTTTGGTGGCTGGCTGCCGATGCGCTTCATGAAAAACGGGATGGACCCCGTAAAAGCAAGGAAAAGATCGATGCTGATTTATGCTTTCTTCCCGCTGCCGGTACTTTTCTCACAGGCGTTGGGTCATTACAACATGTGGTTTGCCGTTCTCATCATTGGAGTTGCTGCATCTGCACACCAGGCATGGTCGGCCAATATTTTCACTACTGTTTCTGACATGTTCCCGAAAAAGGCCGTAAGCTCGGTTACCGGGATTGGAGGAATGGCCGGTGCCATGGGCGGCATGCTGATCGCCAAATTTGCCGGATTCATTCTCGACCATT
>CAZHKI010000139.1:0-8716 GCA_964533365.1 uncultured Maribellus sp.
GGGAAATTTTCAAGTGTCTTCAATGTATGGGGCGCCCCCATATCGGTATCACACAGAGCAACAATATTGCACAAGCCGGTTTTGTACAGCGAGTTGATGTCGGAAGCTCCCTGGTTGCCAATTCCAACGCAGGCAAGGTTTACTTTGTCGCTGGGCACAAACGACGCCTGCTGAATCATTTCGCCCTCTATATTTCGGATTTCAGATTTGGCAAATAAAACCTGGGCGGGAACAATCGTAAATGCACCAACCGTTGTTGCTGTTCTTTTTATAAATTTTCTTCTGGATGTCATAAATTTAAAATTTGATTTTCTTTCAAAAAAATGAAGAAAGGGATTTCAGATTTGAATATCCCTTTCAACAAATTTTATAATGTAGGTTCCCAGCCTGGTGCATATTCGCGACTCCATAATTTCATGGCGTCGCGGTCGAACATTCGTCCGGTTTTTTCGTCAATATCGAACCCTTTTCCAATGCGGTATGCAATGTTGGAATAATGAACCATGGCCTGGCTGATGGTAGCATCTTCGATGGGTGCATTCAGTTTGGCTTTTCCACGAATGGTTTCGAAGAAATTGACAACGTGTCCGGTGGTCATGTCGCCACCGCCGCCCAATGCTGTTCCGGCTTCGTTGGAGCCGCCTCTGCTTTCCTTAACGATTTTACCAGCACGGTCGTATAAAATGTATTTACCGCGATCGACAAAAACAGTACCTTCGCTACCGAAGATGATGGTACCACGGTCGCCAACGCCGTAAGTATCATGGCCCGAACGGCTACGGCCATCCCATTTGATAATTTTATCGCCGGTAAAACGGAAGGTAGCGTCCATGGTATCGTACATTTCCCAGCCATCGTTGAAAAAGTGGCGTTTTCCAGCTTCCACGTCCACGCGGGTGGGGAAATCCACTTTCAAAGCCCAGCGGGCCACGTCGAGTTCGTGAGTAGCGTTGTTGCCGGTTTCGGCAGTTCCGTAATTCCAGCCGTACCAGTGCCAGTTATAATCCCAGGTTTCGCTGGTATAATCGCGGCGCGGCGCCGGTCCCTGGAATAATTCCCAATCGAGGCCTTCGGGTACCGGTGCTTTTGCCTGTAACGGAACTTCACCCCTTTTATTCAGGTAAAATGCCACCGCACGATAAGGTACGCCAATGATACCGTTGTGAATTTCCTTAATAATTTCCTGTGTGTGCCCCGACGAACGCTGCTGGTTGCCCATTTGCACCACTTTGTTGTATTTTTTTGCAACAGCCACCACCAGTTCGTTTTCATACATGTTATGACTGCAGGGTTTTTCAAGATATACATGTTTTCCGCCTTTCATCGCCATTACAGCACCCGGAGTATGCCAGTGGTCGGGTGTTGCGTTAAAAATAACATCCACATTTTTATCGTCGATGACCTTACGGATATCGTTTTCGAGTTTTGGTTTGTAATCGATGTGTTTTGCAAAATTTACGGCAGCTCTTTCGCGCTGGCTTTTCATCACATCGCACAAATAAAGTAATTCGACATTACTTTCTTTCAGGGCAATGGGTTCGTAATAAGCGCCCAGCCGGCGGCCCAGTCCAATAATTGCCACATTCAGTTTATCGTTTGCTCCAATGATGCGGCTGTAACTTTTAGCCGGCATCCCCATGGCCGTTCCGCCAATGGCGACACCAGCCGCACCGGCAGAAACCTTTTTCAAAAAATCTCTTCTGTTCGAACTCATACTATTTGTTTTTATTCGTTTTATGAATCAGTTACTAATTTTCATCCGGAATCCCAAAAGATTACATCACAGCCAGTACACCTCTGACATAGCCAAACGATTCCATCATTCCCGGCAGTGGGTCTTTTGCATCAGCTTCATATTCCAATGCCAGAGTTCCGCTGTATCCAAGTTTAATGATCGATTTCAGGAACGACGGGAAATTGATAACGCCGCGCCCGATGATGCAGGTTGTTCCTTCGCTGGCGGCTTTGGTGACGTCTTTTATGTGGATATCGAAAACTCGATCGAAAAAGTCATTGACATCCTGTTCCGGATCGCGGTTAATACGTTTGGTATGGCCGATATCGATACAAAGCCCCATCCGTTTGTCGCGGTTTTTAATCAGTACGTATGCGCTTTCGGCGCTGGGGTAGAGTTTATCGCCCGGGCCGTGGTTATGAATGGCTAATTTAATATTGTACTCCTTCACTTTTCCTTCCACATAATCGAGCAGTTCGTGGTTCGGAACACCAATAATCATCTCCATTCCGGCAGTTTTTGCATACTCAAAAGCCTGGTCAACTTCATCTTTGGTTTTCATATAAATCACGCCACCGCCATACAGGGTAATTCCCTTTTGTTTGCAAAGTTCCACTGCTTTTTGAATGGTAGCCTTGTCCGAATCGAGTGGCAGGTGCATACTTTTAAAAGCAATGCGGTTGATTCCGCAACGAAGGGTCATGTCGAGCGCTTCTTCCTGCGAAAAGTTTCGCAGTGAATAGGAAGCAACTCCCAGTTGAAAACCAAATGTTTTCGGAGCTTCGCTTTGCATAACCGAAGCCGGAGCAAGACCCGGAACGGATACTGCGGCAATACCCAGACCGGCTGCTTTCAGAAAGGTTCTTCTGTTGCTCATGATTATAATTCTCTGATTTTTATACTTCTGAAATGAACGTTATTCTGATGATCCTGAATGAGGATGGGGCCTTTGGGCGCCAAACCAAATCCTTCGAATTCGGCATATTTACTACGGGCAACCAAGGCTCTGTAAGTGGCATCACCGCGTTTATACTGAACCACCAGGCGGCCATTCAGCCAGTGTTGGACTGTATTGTCGGGGAAAACTACCAGACGGCCACGGTTCCATTCGCCGGGTTTGTTAACGAAACGGCCTTCTTTTTCAGCCGGAATCAAATCATACAGCGAAGCTAGTGTACGGTTCCCCACAACTCCCTGTTTGGCATCGGGGTGCCTGTCGTCATCCAGTATCTGGTATTCCAGTCCTAGTCCGGGGCCGTTATTTCCAATACCGTATTTGATCCCGCTGTTGGCCCCCTCGGTTATATTGAATTCAAATTTCAGTTCAAAAGGCCCAAATTCCTTTTTGGTGATGATGTCGCCGCCACGTTCGGGTGATTGTTCTGTACTCAGCACCGACAGGATGCCGTCTTTCACTTCCCATCCCTGTGTTGGAAATTCACCGGTTTTGGCGCTTATCCAGCCATTGGTGGTTTTCCCGTCGAAAAGCAGTTCAAATCCCTGTTCTTTTTCAGCATCGCTCAAATTGTTGGGCAACAGGTTAACCACATATATACCTTCCGACGGTGAAGGTTTCAGATTGGTGGTTTTAATACGGATATTTTTCCATTTTATTTGCTGGCCTTCCTTTTCCTTGTTGTTTCCAATACCATGAACCTGAAGGGCAATTAACCCGGTTGGCGTCATATCATCAATCACATGGGCGCAGGGAATACCGTTCAGCCAGGTTTTAATTGAATTTCCGATGCATTCGATGCGGTACCGGTTCCACTCTCCCATTTTCAGGGCTGGTTTTGCTGCCGGATTCAGTTCAAGGGTATATAACCAACCCCGTCTTGCTTCATCGTAAATGCCGCCACTCCAGGCCCTTGCCGAAGGATCAACTTCGCACTGGTACCCGTGAACCCGGCCATTGTTATATTCCGGTTTGCTTTCGCTGCGAAACTGAATGCCTGAGTTCATGTTCTCTTCAACCATCAGGTCAACTTCGAAAATGAAATCGGAATAATTCTTCTCGGTGCATAAAAACGAATTGGGCGTATTCATTACCGTAGTTCCAACGATAACGCCATCCACCACTTCGTATTTTGCTTCGCCGTTCAGTTGTTTCCAACCGGTAAGATCTTTGCCGTTAAACAAATCGACCCAACCATCGTTTTGTGAGCAACTTGTACCAAATGAGGCAAGGATGCACAACAGGTAAATAAGAAAGGTGTTTTTCATACTTTATTGAATTACGTTAAAATTTGTTCACTAAAAAAGTTCCGTGTACGAACACGAACTACAAATTTAAATAATTTTTAAAGCAACAAATGATGTTTCGTAACACAATATAAATATACAGGGAGCAGAACTCAACGTTCTGCTCCCTGATGTAAAATATTTTACTTTGAAATTATTTTAAATTCCGATAACGGAAAAATTCTGCCGGGATTTTTTTTATGGCTGAATATTCTTCATTTTCAGCGGAGTTAAGGTTACTGGCCCAATCAGGCCCGAATCAGCAGGTTTCCAGTTGGCAGCGGTAAAAATTCCATCGGGACCGGTGTTTTCACGTTTCCGGGCGGCAAAATTAATGTTGTAGAATTTTTTGTAATTCACGCTGCGTTTGTCCAAATCGGCCATTCGGTTTGCCATCAGGTTGGAAACCCTGATTTCCAGTTCATTGTTTCTTTGAAGCAGTGAATTATCCACCACCAGTTGGTGAAGCGGGCCAACCGTAGTCCCAATGTATTTGCCATTCAGAAAAATGGCAGCCGATTCACATACTTTTCCCAAATCGAGGAGGAAAGCCGGCGATTTTCCCTTGGGCTTGCTAAAAGAAATTCGATAACTGGCTGTCCCTGAAAATTTCTGCAGTTCCTCCGACTGTTCTGTCCACGACTTCAGTTCTGAAGTTTTGTAAGCTGCCGGGAGTGTTGGCCCGCCTTTAACAAACGATACCGACCATTCGCCGGTCAGTTTTTTCTTTTCTCCGGAAATTTGCCAAACCGGATACGCAGCCAGTTGCGATTCGTTGGAAAACCATTGCAGAATGAGTGTTTCCCCCGGGTTCAACTGAAGATAAACTTTCGAACGGGAATGGTCAACCTTCTGAATTTGTGCTTTCCCCATTTCACGGTTCATTGGATTAAACCAGACAGCTTCTTTTCCCAGCGATTGCAGGTTTACCCACTGGTCGATCCGTTTTTCGCTCCAGTTCGATATGAAATAACAGGTTCCTTCGGACCGTTTAACGCGGTTAAACCAAAGTCCCAGTTCAGCCAATTCCTCTGGATAAATATGGATTTCTGCCAACAATTTTTCCACATTATTACCCGTAAGAATCTGTCCGTTTCCGGTTTTGGCCACCGAAAATTCGTTTTCCTGTTTCAAGGTGATGGTACGTTTTAAAGCGGTAATTTCATCCCGTCGCTTTTCCAGTCCCGCTAATCCCGGCACATCGCCGGGCACGTTGCCTTCGAAAATCACATTTGCTCCCTGACTGGCCAGTTCAACAAGCTTCTGCAGGGTTTCCAGCGGAATGTACTTGCATTCGGGAACCAGAATGGTTTTGTAGAATCCGCCGGCACTTTTAATCAGTTGGTTGTTCGACTGCAGTTTCTGAATCTGCCGATCAGAAATATAATCGAAAGTATATCCTTTGTCCAGCAGCATTTCGCTCAAATCTTTGGTCAGGTTTTCAACAGAACCGCCAAAATGCTGAATTGACGCCCTCCCCTTTTCCGACCAGGAATCGTAAATCGGGAAATAGAGCAGAATATCATTCCGGGGGATTGAATTTTGCATGAACGACTGACAGTTGGCGACATAATCGTTGACTACTTTCAAATCTTCCCACCACGAATTGGTCGGCGCAAAATGGACAGATGCGTAGAACATCCACCCGGGCCATTCTTCCGTTTGCGGAGAAAAAGGCGTTCCGTGATAAACGATATGATTGACGCCATGAGCCAGGTAACGATCGAAATTTTGTTTTACAGAGGAAAGGTTCGACTGAAAATGTTCATCGAGCCAGGTGGCAGCCTCGCAGGCAATGAGCGGTTTCCCCGAAACATGGCCTGCCGAGGTGGCCATTTTAATGCGCATGGGTTCGGTGCCTTCGGTTTCAGGAATATCGCTGGCTTCGTACAAATCGAGAATATTGGCGGGCGAACCATGCGCCTGGTTCCGGATTCCGGATTGGTATTTTTTTGCCCAGTCGGCCCAAACGATGGTAAAATTATCGAGCAGCAAATCAGAAATGGTTTCACGGTAGTCGCAACGGACGCGGCTGTTGATTTCTTCCGTATCGTTTCCGAAAAGGGCGGGAAGATAATTTTTCAAATCGTACCCGCGTCGTTTCTGAAATTCCTCAAAAAACAGGGGCGTCCAGTTCGACTCGCCCTGAGCGTCGTCCACTTCGTACGAATCGTTGAAGAAAGCGCGTAACGAAGTAACATCGAATCCTTTGGCGGCATCATCAAAAATACCTAAAAATTTTTGGGCGGCCTGTTTCGAAAAATGGTCAATCACATTTCCTTCGCCACCGGTTCCGGCACGCTCCACCATTTTTCCGTGCCAGCCCTGAAAAACAGCATATAAATCCCAGGTTCCGGCAGGGGCCTGCCAGTTGAGTGTTCCGTCGCCGGAAACTTTTCCAGTCAAATCAATGATTTCGCCGGAACGGCTGTATGCCATTAATGCCTGCAAAGGAAGTTCCTTCTCGAAACGGACCTGATCGAGCGCCAACTCCTGCAGGTTGGCATTGCTGCTGATGGGAAACCGTACTTCGGAGATATCCACCCGTTTGCCGACTGCCCGCACCAATGGTTCCTGGACAAATACAATTTTTTCGGACAGGCTTTCACCGCCATTCAGCTTAAAATGTTTATACTGCACATTTTTACAGGCATCTTCTGCCTGAATCCAGGGGCCGCCGAATGGCCATCCCGAAGCGTTGGCCAGGTCAATTCCCAAATCCAGACGCTTGCCTTCTTTCAGCGTAAAATCAAGCATCTGCATCCATTCGGGAGATAAAAATGAAAGCGATTTATCTTCATATCCTTTCACATCATAAATTGGGGTAATTTCAACACCACCGAATCCTGCCTTTTGTATTTCCTCCATGTTGGCTGTCAGGTCGGCCGGGTTAACGGCGCTTCCGTGCCACCACCAGCGTGTCCAGGGTTTGGTTTCAGAGGAAATTTCGGGCCAGGACGGTTGCTGGGCTTTCGACAGATTGCCCTGTAAAAGGAGTGTCAATAAAATGGGAATGATGTTTTTAAATGGTTTTAGATTGATTTTCATTGGTAGTTTATTATTTATTAACAAAGTTTAAACCTCAGTATTATTGATTTCAACAGCATAGATATCGGAATGGCCTTCAAAATTGGCTCTGAATATAATCCATTTTCCGTCGGGAGAGAAATGAATGTTGGGTTCAAGCTTGTAATTGTGTTGTTTCATGTTAACCAGTTTTTCTGCATCCAGTTGGTTCCCCTCCGGTTTAAAAAGATAAATCCATGTACCGTTTTCGGCGCGTGCCACCTGTCCGGGATCGCCGCCATCACCGGCAAACAGTTGTTGGTCGGGAGAAATATTAAAATGAATGGACCACTCATCGCGCGACAGGGAATAACGGGTTTCCATGCCTGTTTGGAGATCCACTCCCGCAAGGAAAAAGGTTTCTCCCCGTGGCATTTGCAGATCGAACCAAATGGTTTTCCCGTCGGGGCTGAAAAATTCGTGTCCGGCAATTTCACGTTCCATTGTTCGGGTGTGTATCAGTCTAGGAGTGTCGCCGGTAATGTCGATGGTCCAGATTCGGTCTACCTTATGCCATGGACCTTCGTGACAAAACATCAGCAGGTTAGATTCAGCAGGCGAAAACTGAATATGGTTGAGCCATGCATTTTCAGAATAGAAAATTCTCATTTCACCGGTTTCAACCGAAAGAGTAAAAAGCGAACGTTTCAGTTTTGCTTCGTAAACCCGTTCGAAAAAATCGCCTTTTTCAGGGAATTGTCTGAAAATTTGCGCTTCTTTTTCTGAACTGATAGCTCCAGCCAGCAGCGTTTCATCAGCATTCAGGGTGGTGATATGCGCCTGCAGTGAGTCGGGGAATACTGTGATAAGCCGGGTTTGCCGGTTCTCGATTCCAGTGGCAAACACACTATCGCCGCACTGGTAAAACACTTCACGGCGATTTTTCCCCACGATCTCGCCGGAGACCTGTTTTTTATCTGTAACCTGGCTGATGTCCCTGGTTTTCAAATCAACTGAAAAGAGTTGCATGTCGTTTCCTTCTTTCCCGTAAAAGATCATTTTTTCGTTTTCCCCGTCATTTGCGGGAAGGAACGGATTGTTATGAAAGTAAAAACTACGGTTTTCTTCATTCCGGGGAGTCAGGTGAATTATCCGGTGGCCGGTGTCCTTGTCAATCCACTCTTGCGGCATTGGGATTGCAGAACCTGTTTCCAAAACCGGTAGTTTTTCGTTGTGGCAGGAGCTTACCATAATAAAAAACAGGACCAAAAAACTATATTTTATTTTCATGATTTTGACTTCTTATTAATTTGTTTTTCAAACGCAAACTCCGGCAGGCAATTTTTTGGCCACCAAGGATACTATTTTTCAGCAACTAAGTTAATAAAAACCGGTTTGTCACGGTCGCATGTTATAGTGCCATTGTTATAAATTAATTCCGCCACCTGGATTGAACTGCGGCGTGTTTCTGTATTATCAATCCCTTTATTTTGGGGAATTCTGCCGGGATGGGTGAAATAGAAAACGTAAGCTTTGCCATTGATGACTACTACATCGGGGTGTCCGCCGATAACCTGGTCGTCGGTGCCTTTACCGGGAGTTTGCAGGATGTTATCCGGCTGCCGGCTCCAGGTTTCCATGTCATCGGAGGAATAAATTCCGAGTCCTTTCCAGTTGTCGACTACCATCCAGTATTTCCCTTTCCACGTAAAAACTTTCGGTCCTTCGCCGCCA
>CAZHKI010000140.1:0-8715 GCA_964533365.1 uncultured Maribellus sp.
GCTGGTGAACGATAAAATCAGGGCCACTGTTTCGCTGAACGATATTAAAAATCTGCGCGGAATTGCAAAAATCCAGGTGAAGATTGTGGTGGATATTGAAGGCCAGCGAAAACCAGCCTACGAAGCGTTGGTAACATTTCTCTATCATTTTGAATAGAACTTTACCCTTGTTAGTAATCGGGAATGTTAAACAGAATGAACTGTAAATTGAAATTTAAAATAATGCTTTGAGATGGACTATTTCAACGAAATTCTGTCAACTGCTGAAGTTACCTGGCAATCGGGGCTGATACGGATTCTGATTGGTTTTGTAATTGGTGCTATTATTGGTGTCGAACGCGAAGCGCACAACCAGCCGGCCGGATTGCGTACCCATATATTAATCAGTATCGGGTCCACCATTGTGATGCTCATTTCCATTTACATTCCGCAAACCTATACCCAGTTTCAGAATGGCGATCCGGGACGATTGGCGGCGCAGGTGGTTTCGGGAATAGGTTTTCTCGGGGCAGGAGCCATTTTGCGGTTTGGCGCCGATGTAAAAGGTCTCACCACTGCCGCTTCCATTTGGGCTGTGGCTGCACTGGGGCTTGCAGTGGGCGCCGGAATGTATGGCATCGCTTTCATCGGGGCCTTTGTTATTTTATTCGCACTCACGGTGATGGATCTTTTCGAAAAAAGGGTTTTCAAGGAGCGGACCATTCGCAGAATAATTTTGCTGGTGAAAAAGAAACATTCAGATATCCCCGCACTGAAAGAAACATTGAAGATTCTTGATATCCGGGTAATTTCCACAGGGCTGGAAAGGAATGTAAACGAAGCTACCGATAAAATAACGTTTCTGGTTGGGGTAACCCGCAGGCACGATGTGCAGAAACTCTCCGATTTACTTGAAAATCAGCCCGGGATTGTTTCCATTACGGTAGGAATTATCGAATAATGCTAATCTGTTTTCAGTTTGTCGAGCAACCCTTCACAGGCGTCTTCCAGCAGGTCGAGCACCAGTTCAAAACCATCTTCGCCGCCGTAATACGGATCGGGAATATGTGTGTAATTCCATTCGCGGGAAAAATCAGTCATTTTATGAATTTTCGCCCTGTCGTCCGCATTTCTTGTCATCGATTGAAGTGCCTGAATATTTTCATTATCCATGCCGATGATCATGTCGAAGTGGTCGAAATCGGTGCCGGGATCGAATTTCCGGGAGAGGCTGGTAAGGTTGTACCCGCGTTTGACGGCGTGCCCCTGCATCCGCCGGTCGGCACGTTCGCCGGCATGCCAGCCCGATGTCCCTGCTGAATCAATCTCGAAATGTTGCGACAAACCGGCCTTTTCAACCATACCGGTAAAAACCGCTTCAGCGCTGGGCGAGCGGCAAATGTTCCCTAAACAAACAAACAGTATTTTCTTTCTCTCCATAAATCACTGTCAATAAAAATGTACTCCATCAACATTTTAGCTGTTTTATACCCGACTGTTCCAGATTTCGTAGGATTTTAAAGCCTGTCCGAGCAGCATTTCGTAGCCGTTTTTCACCGTGGCGCCTTTTGACAATCCTTTTGCCATAAACTGTGTGACTTCGGGATTGTAAACCAAATCGAAAAGCAAATGTTCCGGGGTGATGAATTCGTAAGGAATTGCCGGAAAGGTTTCCGTTTTCGGGTAGGTTCCCAGCGGCGTGGCGTTGATAATAAGCAACCGTTCGGCCATCATTTTTGCGTCGATTGCTTCGTAGCGGATTTCATTCTCTTTTAACTCATCGATGGATGCCGAAATGAATTCGATTCCCAGTTTTTTCAGTACATATTTTAATGCCTTCGAAGCGCCGCCGGTACCCAGGATTAGGGCTTTTTTGTGGTATTCCTTCAGCAAGGGTTTCAATGAATTTTCAAAACCAAACGTGTCGGTATTGAACCCTTTCAGATGAACGCCTGCCGAACTCCGGGTGATTTTTACGGTGTTTACAGCGCCAATTTCGCGGGCCGAATCGTTTAGATCGTCTAAAAACCGGATGACCTGTTCTTTGTAAGGAATCGTTACATTCAACCCGATTACTTCCGGATTGTTTTTTATGATTTCCGGAAATTTTTCAATCGAATCGATTTCATAATTATCGTAGGCAGCATCGATTTTTTCGGTTGCAAACTTTTCAGTAAAAAACCGCTTCGAAAATGAGTGTGTGAGCGGGTAGCCGATTAATCCGTATTTTTTCATTTTTCCGCTTTTTTTGGTTTTGTAAATCCTTCAATAATAAAAATAAGGATGAATCCGGCTACGGCCAGTGCTACAGCGCCGGCCAGCCAGGCTTCGTGTCCGGTAATTTGTTCGTAGGTTCCGGGTAAAACATTGGCTTCCACCAGTGGTTTAATTTCGCCGTGGCGGTCGATGAAGGTTTTTGTTACTTCTTTCCAGGGCCACACTTTATTGAGCGAACCCACCATAAAACCGGCCAGTAGCGCAATGGTCTGGTTGTGGTATTTCCTCAGCAGCCACGACAGCACGTTGGAAAACGCCACAATTCCAATGGCAGCGCCTGCCAGAAATGTGAGGATAATGGTAATTTGCAGGTTGCCCACTGCTTCGAGGATAAATTTGTACATGCCCAGCAAAACCAGGATAAAACTGCCCGAAATTCCGGGTAAAATCATGGCGCAAATGGCAATGGCTCCCGAAAGAAAAATAAACCAGGTGGTGGTGTTGGCTTCGGCTGGCGTAATTACAGTAATGAAATAAGCGATTATAATTCCGGCAATTCCGGAAACCACCGTGATAAAATTCCATTTTTTGATGGTCCGGGCAACGTAGATGGTCGAAGCCACAATCAATCCGAAAAAGAAGGCCCAGACCAGAATGGGGTAGTGGTCGAGCAGGAATTTCATGCCTTTGGCCAATGAAAAAATACTGATTCCGATTCCAAGTACCACACTGACCAAAAACGTTCCGTTGATGGCTTTCCAGAAATCGGCCCATTTCCCGGTAAAAAACAGTTTTAATGCTTTCAGGTTGATGGATTTAATGGAGTTGATCAACTCTTCGTAAATGCCCGTGATAAATGCGATGGTTCCGCCGGAAACGCCCGGAATGACATCAGCGGCACCCATGGCGATGCCTTTCAAAACCAAAATGGAATAATCTTTTGCTGTTCTGTTCATGGTGCTTTGTTTCAACAAGAGTGCAAATATGGTAATTAATTCTTCAATTGCCAGAGGAGTTTATTCCCTGAACGCTGATGTACCATTGTTTTCAGAATGAAAAAAATAGCATGCCAACGAAGGATTTTGAAATGAACAGATTCAGGGTAAAAAGATTAACGTGAGCAGATAAATAAGGATCATGGAAGAAACTCCCTGGATGAGAGTAGCAACCGTATGAGTTTTGTACCCGGTTTTCACATCCATTCCCGAAAATTGGGTGACCACCCAGAAATAGCTGTCGTTGGCGTGCGAAATGGTCATGGCGCCGGCGCCGGTAGCCATAACAGCCAGTACTTTTCCATACAGCGAATCGAGCCCGATACCCGGTAGCAGGGGAGCTATCAACGCCGAAGTGGCTACCAGTGCCACGGTGGAAGATCCCTGTGCAGTTTTAAATGCTGCGGCAATGATAAACGGAAGGAAAATTCCGAGTTGGTAATCCGCCAGCAGGTATCCGATGGTTTCGCCAATGTGCGTTTCTTTCAAAATGGCGCCAAAAGCCCCGCCGGCGCCGGTAATCAGTAAAATGGGAGCAGCAGCAGAAATCCCGTCGCCAATCCAGCCGGTGAGCGTTTCCTTGTTGAATTTCGGGAAAAGCAAAAATGAAAGAAACAACCCGGCGAACAGGGCGTTAACTGGTTGTCCGGCAAAATCGATTAGTGTGAAAAAGAAGCTTTCGCCAAACGGTTTTGTCGGGTAAGTTGCCACCGAACGGAGGGCAATCAAAAAAATCGGAACCAGAATAGGCGCCAGCGACAACATTCCCGACGGCAGTTTGATTATTTCCCGATGTTGGGTTTCTTCATCCCGTTCATCATCTTTTGTAGTAATTTTTTTACCCACGTATATTGCCCAGAAATAGCCGGACAACATGGCAAACAAGGCAACTCCCAGTCCGAAAAGAATGACAAGCCCGAGCTGGCTTTCCAGCCCAAGGTTCCCGGCAGCAGCGATGGGGCCGGGGGTGGGCGGGACAAACGTATGGGTGGCATACAATCCGGTGGCCAGGGCGATGGACAGCGTTACCGACGATTTGCCGGTTTTTTGGACCAGCGATTTTTTCAGCGACGAAAGAATGACATACGCTGAATCGCAAAAAACCGGGATGGAAACCAGATAGCCAATGATCGACATGGCCAGCCCTGGAAAACGTTTCCCAACCCGTTTCATCACCAATTCAGCCAGTTTTACTGCCGCATGCGATTTTTCAAGGATGATGCCAATAATGGTGCCCAAAACAATGACTATCCCAATGGTTGCCATGATACTGCCAAATCCGTTTGCAACCAAAACGGCGATATTACCCACCGGCAACCCAGCCATTGCGCCGGCCATGTAGGCAGCCAGCAACAATACAATGAACGGGTGAATTTTCAGTTTGGTCGTACCCAAAATGATAAACAAAACGGAAACGGCCAGCACAATCATTAACCAAACCGGACTACTCATATTTTGCTTTTATAAAGTTTGAAAATTGGGTTTGTTTTCAATAAAATGAATGGGAACGCCCGAAATAAACGTTTTCAGCCAGCGGGCACATTTGACTTTACCAGGTGACCGTGGCTGGCTTTGAATGTTCAGATTAACAGCAAAAAACAGACTGGCAATAAGGATGAACTGTTTCATGTTGATTTGTTTTTGGTTTCATGCTAAAATAGCAATATCACCTTTCATTCGCGTTAAAAACCCGTTTTAATTTTTTTGATAAATGATTGGGGCGCCGGGGAAAGTTGTTTCAAATTAAACAAACTGATTTTGCAGGAATTGATTAGGAATGAATTGCAATCCGTTAAAGGTTCAGGCTTTCCTTGAAAATGAGGATAAACCAGCGGTCGGTTGAAATTTCATTTTTCAGGATGAAGGTTTTTTGATCGGTGGTGATTACCTTAAAATAGTTGGCTGCCGGAAAGCCGGGGTTTGATTCGCCCTGATACCACCGATCCAAAATTTCACGGATTTCGAACCGAATATTTTCCCAGTAGAAACACACCGGATATTCGCCGGCTTTGTACCCGGCATGACATTCCACCTGAACAGGAATAAAATCATTCATAAACAAGTTGAATTCAATTTGGAAAAAAGGCAACCTTCTGCATGGAAATGTTGCCCGGGAATACTAATTGAGTAATTTGCAGTGTGGCAGGTTTAATAATCTTCAACCCACCGTTCTTCCGGATCGGTTGGAAAAGTAACGGTTTTCCACGAAAATTTAAAAACTTTCGGTTGGACCAGCTGCTCGAAATCCAGATAACTTAATTTTATCATTTCGGTATGGTTTCCGGCATTGAAAGCAATCTCCTTGTCGCCGGCGAGCGATTCGGCCACAAAAACTTCCATGTCGTAAAGGTTTCCGAAAGGCGGCATGGCGCCTACTTCGCAATCGGGGAAAAAATATTTGAATTCGGCTTCAGTGGCCAGGGCAATTTTTTTTGTGCCGAATAATTCTTTCAGGATATCAAAATCGACCTGGTAGGAAGCCGGAAGTACCGCCATCGCCATTTTACCGTCAATTTTGATCATAACCGTTTTGGCAAAGTTTTTTCCCGGCACGTGCGTTTTTGCGGCAATTTCCTGCGCGGTGTAAGCATTCGAATGCCGTATAGTGATGTACCGGACATGATTTTCGTCGAGGTATGCTTTTAGTTTTTTTACTGGCATGATGGTCGAATTTTATGGTTTTAATATGAACAAAAAGAAACCCGATTTCCATCGGTTAACGTAGCGCTGAGTGTTGAACTTTACCGAAAAAAGGAGAAAAAAGTTTCAAAAAAAGTCATAAAATGAGAAAACTATTCTGTCCTCTGAAGCAGTTAATTTCAGAAAAACAGAATAATTATAGAGGAATAATGGAATTCGGATTTTTTTGCTACCGGATTAATTTTTGAATTTTTGAGTTGTTTAGTTTCCCGGAATAAACGATCAGCGAATAGTTCAGGACGAGTGGTTCGGTTGTAGAAACCGGAATGGTTGTATTTCCGGGGAATGCTGGGTTTTGCATGCTGCTTTTCTTCCGGAGGATCCACGGTTGCGGGTAGCCGGGGTTGGTTTTATGGTCGGCAATAACAACACCTCCCAGCGAATTGTTTTTTCCAAATGAACCCGAAATGTTAATGTATCCAGGTGAAGCGACGGCTTCGTTTTGGGGTTCGACCACGCCATTTGCCCCCGCGAAAAGAATATCTTCGGGAAGGAATGTCCGGATGGAAAAACCGCTGTAACCTTTCACATCTTCGGAGCCGCCAACCGAAAGGTTTTCCTCCAGGGCAAGAAGCCTGATTTCAAAATCAATTTTCCGTGTTTTCCCTTTTTTGGGGTGAATTGTTATCGTGGTGTTTTCCTGCAGGTATGGAACTTTTCGTCCTTGTTTTTTCCATTTCTCCGATTGCCAGTCCACGCCGGTTTTCAAAACTGCGCTGCCATCTTTTTGGAGAAAATATTCCACATCGTTCACTTTTTGTTCAAAATCCCTGATTTCCCAACCGTCGCCAATGCGCTGGCTGCCGATCCATATCTGGTGCCAGGCCCAGAATACCCCGCGGTGGTGAAAATGGTCAGCCGGAAAATCTTCGGTCAGCACATTCCCGTCCATTCCCCAAAGCGGATGAATGTAGTTGCATCGTTCGAATTTCCCCTCAATGCTTTTCGGTTTAATCTGGTAAAACAACACATTTTCATTGTTTTCAGTGAATAATAAGCCATCTTCCTGTTTTTGCATCTTAACCTGTGCATAGGCTGTAACTGAAAAAATAACTAAAAGGGGAATAAGGTAAATCGTTTTCATAAGTTTTAAAAAGTTCGTTTATTGGTTAAAAAAGCCGGACTCCTGCAATCAGGAATCCGGCGTCAGTCTGGCAAAATTCGTATTATTTTTTCAACATCTGATACAACCACTCGTTTTTCAGTTCGTTTTGCTCGGGGAACGTCCAGTGTTGCGTTTCCTGGAAAATATGCAGTTCCTTTTTTCCGGGAATGACATTAAAGGCCGCGTGCATGGAGGTTGGCGGGCAGACATTGTCGTTGTAGCCCCAGCTGTACCACCCCGGCACATTGACAAAACGGGCAAAATTAACCACATCGTAATATTTTGATGTTTCAATTTTCTCGGGTTTGTTGGTGAAGGGGTTGCGGAACATGTGAGGCCATCCGCCGGCGCGGTCGTACAGGTATCCGGTCACATCGGAGAGGGCAGGATAAAAGGCTGCCAGATAATTAATGCGGTTGTCGAGGCCGGCGGTAATGATGGAGAGTGCTCCGCCCTGGCTTCCTCCGGTTACGCCAATGGTTTTTCCGTTGAAACAACCAAGCGACTCAATAAAATCGATCGACCTGACGCAGCCGAGATATACCCGTTTGTAGTAATAAAAATCCTTGTCGTCCATGTTAGTAACCTGGTATCCGTCCAGCGCGCCGGCGCGTAAATCGTCGTAAACTCCCTGGGGCAGGTTGACCGGGATTCCATGAATGCCAATCTGGAACGTGATAAAACCTTGTTCGGCACCGGCAACATCGCCGTTGTAGGGGCGAATCCCTGCTCCCGGAACGTGCAGGATGGCCGGGTATTTCCCGTCTGCTTTGGGTTTGCACAGGATACCGTAAACCTTTCCTTTGATGTTGTTGAGGCTCACATGGTAAACGTCTACTTTGTCGGTACAGCGTTCGGGCATCAGCGTCATCACCGGTTTCATTTCAACTTTGGCCAGTTCCTGTTTGCCTTTTTCCCAAAATTCACGGAAATCGGCGGGCAGGGTAGTGGTTGGTTTAATTTTATCAGGTGCAAAACCGGCGGTGGCATACGATGAGTATGTTTTCCCGTCAACCTCGACCGAAACATTGCAACGCAAAAATCCGGGATCTTTCATTTTCGGGGCTTTGATAACCGCCGTACCTTTTTTCAGGGTCAGTTTCCCTTCTTCCACAGCTTTCATCTGCTCGGGCTGAATATTGTAACTCACTTCGATGCCATCGAGCGGAACGTTGTTGCGCAAAACCGATATGGTAAATTCAGCACGGTCGCCTTCTGCGTAAGTCCAGTCGGAATGATCAGGGGTTACCACTACCTGTACCAGTTGTCGGGCTGGCTGGGCCGAAATCTGAAATACAATAAAGAAAATGGAAAGAAACAAATAAAATTTTTTAATCATGATATTGGTTTTAAATGGTTTTCTTTTGGTCAAATTATTTCACTCAAAAGTACATTTTGTGGCCTATAAAGTTAATATAAACCGGTTTTTATGAAACAGAAGTCGGGAAAAAAATAAGGCATTATTACGAACGAATCAGTATCTCAAACTTTTACCTTTTCCCGGTTTGACTGATTGTTGAAAAAGGTGTTTGATTGCACAGTTGTAGATATCGAAGATTTTCTGTATTTAAAATAAACAGTATAGATTAGATTTAAAGGAAAACATCGTGACTTGCATTCAATGCCTAATTATGCAGCTTCATAAGGGTTCAACCCGGTGAATGTATTTTTTATCACTACTGTCCGGTTAATTTTGAAAAGATTCCTTGCTTCGCTGCG
>CAZHKI010000141.1:0-8334 GCA_964533365.1 uncultured Maribellus sp.
CATTTGATTTAATAAATCCTTCAACTTTAATCATTAAGTCATAAAGCAAATCAGAAAGTTGTTCAGAAATCGATTGATTTTTCCAAATCTTGTAAAGGTCGAGTTTGTAATTTGATAAATACCCAAAATATGCAATTGAGTATGGTACGGTTAAATATCTCATGTCTCCAATTGCATTCGGCTTTACACCATATATTTTTTCTGCAGAACGAAAAAGAATTGCCTTTGCAACTGTATCTTCAAAATATATGTTGTCTGGATTTTTAACTTCGTTGTAATTAATGAATTGTACATAGTTTTTTTGACCTCCACGAACAACAATATGAGGTCCAACAACTAACCTTTTCCCTTCAACTATTTCCTGATATGTATTTTGATATTTTGCCAGTTCCTCTTTTGTAAAGAGTTGATTTCGGGGATTCATCAAATCAAAAGCCTTTTGTCTTGTTTTTGTAAATCCATCTTTAATCCGGGCATTTTTATACTGGCCTCTTGCCCGTTCATAAAACCATTTGGTCTGGTTAGTTTTACCTAGAATGTGTGGTGTAACCAAACTCCTTGATAATTTTTCCAGGGCAATATGAAATGGTCTGTTTGAACTTAAATCCGATACTGAAACCTTATTCTGAGTATTTGCATATTCCGATATTCTGGAGACAATTTCACTGAAATTTGTCCTGTTTTTAATTACTGAAAACTTAACCTGAACATTAATTCCGGAAATGTCAGCTTTATCTTTTTTGAAAGTATGAAAAATGGATGCAGTTGTCTGGCCTCCGTTAACAATCTGAAAATCCTTTATTTTTCTGATAAATTTACCTCCATGCAGATTTTCAATTTCAATTTCTTCAGCAGTTGCTGCCAAGCCATTATTAAAGGCCAGAAACATGTGAGGTTCATTGAGAATTGTAGTTCTGATTCCTTTATTGATTTTACCAGTAAATTGTAAAAAGGAGCGCACATTCTGTTCAAGCAATCGTGAGCCAAACCTCTCATACATTGTTGCCAGTGCAGCTCCCGGAATAATTGCGAGATAGGATTGATATTCATCATTTGTTGTGGAAGACTCAATACAGGGAACATCATAACCCTCTGCTTCGAAATCAATTTCAATTGGAATGTGGGATTTTTCCGATACGTTATACAGGTATTCAATGTCAATCACCCTGAAAAAGAAAGGATAACCATGAATTTCTATTGTGGAAGGTATTGTTCCGGCATATAATCCATCTGTTAAAATCATTGCATTAACACGAACCAACCCGGACTTAATTTCATGAGAACTACTCAATGTATGCGCAAAATCAAATATTGGAGATGATTCTTCAATCTCGTTTACGTAATCTTTATAAATTCCTTTTCTGAAAAAATTGGCGATTCGTTTTGATGACGTTTCTATTTCATCTTTTGCAATTTTCGCAGGTTCATCTGTGCCCCTGAAAACAGTTATGAATAAATCTATTGTTTCATAATTATCGGAAATAGAATAGGCATTTATTTTATGCTGATTCTTTGTACCAAGTGCTTTTTCGTCATAAGCTACTCTTACATTTTCAGTTTCGCCGGCTTCTGCCAGCAAGTCAACTGCCCATTCTGTAAATAATTCTTCCAGACTACCACCTTCATCCCGGCTAACCTGCACGTTTTTTATTTCCTGAAGTGTATTCTGATAAAATCGGTTTAGTTCAGCGTTTTCGTAAGTTGCCATTTTAGTTTAGGTTAGTTAATACTTCTGTTTCAGTGGTCAGGTAGTTTTGACAATTATCGACAATGATTGAATATTTAACATCACCAACACCAGACCTTATCTCATTTTCCTCAATTCTTGGAAATTCTCCTTCTATTTTATAAAATGCATCATGTCTGATGAAATAACCAGTATCCTTATATATCTCGCGGTGATGATTGAAAAATCCAGCTTCTAAAAGTTTATTATTAAAACTACTTAAAGCGCTATAATCGGTAGTTAATAATTCCGAAATTGAATCAATAATCTGATTTAAGGTTTCTCCGTCCTGGTGCCTGACATCAAGCGAAATATGATATAAATAAAGATTTTGAAGATTACTTAAATCAAGCTGTCTTTCGCTGCTGATATGAATCTTCTGGTGATTATTCCCATGTGTGGTTTTAACTTCCAGTGCATTATTCCCAATTTGAAAGTCCCTGATTTCTTTTTCCGGACCAGTCCATGAATTTATAACTTTATTAAAGTTGGAATTAACTATTAAAAAATTTCTTAGGAAATACAATTCACCAAATAGACCTCGTTGTTCCTGGGAGGTCAACCCCTCCGAATTAAGTTTATCAAATAAGGATTTCCATTTCTCAAATCTGTTTAACAAGGTTTTTACTAACTGAACCTGATTGGTTACTCCTGAAATGCTCAAAATCAAATCTTCGCACAAAATTGAAAAAATATCTTTATGCCCGGAATTCACCAATTTGAAAATCAGATAATTCTTTGAAATATTGGTTTCATCGGGTATAATTTCAACTTGAATATCCCTTAAATTTGAAAAAGATGACAAATTTATTTGAACAGGATTTTTTATAGAAGCAGCAATACATCGAAAATTTTCTGGTGTTTTTAACGCCACAAATACATCCGGCAGCACATTTCCCGAATATCTTCTAATGAGCAATCCATGTGAAAATGACCTGTCATTCTCAAGATCATTCCAAATTTGTTCAATCTTCGTCATCATCGTCTACTTCAGAATCATAAACATCTTCCAAATCAAAGTTTTGCAGCAACTGCCGGTTAACAGCATACGTTACAGCATCATCATTGTCAGTTCCGGGAAAACTGATTGCATAGCCAACAATAGGCTTAGATAAATCTGTTATTTTCGCACCTTCAGGATTTAAAAAATACAAAAGGAGTAGTACCTTATCAGGTTTCCTTATTTGATTTCTAACCCAATCTCCATTCAATCTTAAAGGCTCACCAGAGGTGTTTCCTGTCTTTTCTCTCCAGATTCTGATAGACGCTTGCCTGGCTATTTCTTTTTCATTTTCTGTCAAATCGATAAATTCATCATCCGGACTTATAATGTGTGACTTTTTAATATAATACAGGTCGCCTATCGATTCATCAGCCTGTGTCCTTCGGATAAGATTAACAGTAACTTTTTCATTAACTGTAAAACTAACCCCTTGTTGTTTCGTAATTAATCCGATATTCCATGATTGCAGTTCACTATTTCGATATTTAAAATCTATAAACTTCAATAAGTTTTGAGGAGCAGCTGATTTTAAATTGTCATATAATTCAAATCCGGTAAGAAACTGTTTTACAGACTCAATGGGGATATTTCGCCATAAATAATAATTTGAATTGCGCTCAAAATTATTTCCCAAAGAGTTTATAAAGGCGACTGTATTTTTTAGATTTTTTTCGATGATTTCCGGCTTCTTGCTTAACTCATAACTTTCAATCAACCTCCCAGACCATGAAATCCTGACTTCTTCTGCTCTCCTGATTTTATTTGAGGCCGAAATTTGTAATACTCCCGGATGAGTGCGGACCCGTAATGCGTATTGTTCGGGTGTGCTACCTGCAATATCGGTCATATAATCAAATTCGTTCCTGAGTTCTTCACTGGCAAGGGCAATATGGCAGAACCATTCATTTAACTCCCGGCTTGTAAACAACCTGCACAAATCAACATATCCAGGCCGATACCCAAACCATCTGCCCATTTGCATAAGAGTATCATACATCCTTGATGCCCGTAAATAGTAACTTACAGAAAGACCTTCCAAGGTTAATCCTCTGGATAATTTATCTCCTCCGATTGCGATTACAGATAATCCATTTCTATCATCAAAATAATTCAAAGCGTCTGCTGAACCACCATTGATTTCCCGAACCTGAATTTTGGAGGCTGCACTATTAAGATGTGGAAATACTTCTTCCCAATTGTGAACTTGAATGTGCGGATCAATATTTGCCAGTTGTGAATCAAGTATCAGTTGTGAAGTAGTAGGGTATGATTTGTAAAATTCCGTATCAGATTCAAACGCTTGTTTTATTTCTTTAATAACCGTAGGGATGTTCATTTCTATACCTCGCCGATAAAAATCGAAAACATTTTGGACAATATCCCTTATTTGTCGTTGCCAGTTAACAAACCGGCTAACATGAACAAGCATTGAATTGTGCACATTTTCCTGCCCTCTTAATCTTCTTATTGCACAGGTAATAATAAAACATTTTATTGCAAGTAAAAGAGATTCAGGCGCATTTTGTGGTAACGCTTCTGTGCTTCGGTGACCGTTAGGAACAAAACTCTGAAAATCATCAATTCTTCTAACTATTGGTAATACCGTTTCAGACAATTCATCTTCTTCAACAAGTTGAAAACCAAAAACTTTATCTGGTCCAACATAATTAGAGGGGGCAGGCAGATTAATAATAAAATCTCTCGGGAAAAGTTCATCTTCCTGTATTGGAATAAAAAGATTTGCAAAGGGTGTTGCTGTATATCCGACATATCCGCTTTTATCAAAAAGGCGGATTATATCTCTTATTAATCCATTTATTCTGGTTGTACCATCATTTTCAGGTCTTGTATTTATTGACGCATTGTCTGCTTCATCATCAATTAATAGCAATGACTTATTTCTTATAACTCTCCTACCATCTACTTCTATTGCCTGTGCAGTCAGCCATTGTAATAGCCGGTAGAGTATTCTTCCATTCTTTTTTACAACTGCAATGATTGGTTCATTGGTATTAAAATTCAATCCCAATGAATTAAAAGCTCCCTGACTAAAATCTCCTTTGTCCAAACATGAAGTAATCGAATGAGCAACTTCCTTCTTACTGATTCTTCCTACTCCAATCCAAATATCCTCTTTATCAATTTTATTAAAAACCTGAGCAAATTTTGTATTAAAACCCAAAAATCCTTCATCAAGTCTTAATTGGGTTTGGCTTCTTAAATTATTATGTATTCCTGCTAAAACAATAATCAGTTTATATCCTGCATCAGCAGCCTTGCAAATTAGGCCAGTGTAATTGGATGTTTTTCCAGATTGAACATGACCAACGACCATTCCTTTTTTATCTATTACTGAATTTATTGTAGGATCAAATAATCCATCCAATGTTCTGTCAGTTAGTCGGTCTAACTGATTAATCACTGTTTCTGCATAATTTTTTTCAACTGACAAATAATCCCTGTACCTGTTCCAAAAATCCCAGCTTATTAGACTTTTTTTATTATTAATCCACGGAATTCGACGTTCTGAATTTTCCAGAACCCGGAAATCATCAATTCTGATATTGTAAATAGCTTGAATTTCTCTTAATAGTAAATCCTTTTCAAGATTTGAATATTGAGGAATAGATAGTGCAATATTTATTGCATTATCTATTTGTTCAGGTGTCACACTACCACTCACAGGAAGTAATGTCCGAATGGTTCTGATTGCTTGCTGGATCATTTAAATTTAATTTAGAAGGTCAATTAAATGTGGAAAATTGTTGAATGGTTCAATATTTTTGATAATTGATTTAGCTTGTGAATCTGTTTTACCATTTTGAATAATTGAGAAGTACATTTGTTTCATAAGATTCAAAAGCGGTGCTGTATCAATTCCTTCAAATGGTTTAGCCTGTGAATCGGCTTCTTCCGCTTCTTTAATAAAAATTGACTTTGCCGGAATTGTTTCTTCAATAATTTTCAGCAAAGTTTCAATAGCTTTTTCTGAATCAGTTCTTGCCTGTTCTCTAATATTAATGAGGATCGGATGTTCTCTGTTAATTACATGTAACCACTTATCTCCGCGTTTATGTTCTTTCCAGAATGGCACAAAACTTTGTCCAGGCAAAAGACGGACTGTTTTCCCACGATGGCGGTATACTTCTACTGCCTGAGAACGAACATTTATGGCATAAGCTTTTATTTGATCTTTAAGAATAACAGGGGGCCGTGCAACTGATTTTTTTATATCAATTTGCCAGTCAGAGTCAAGACTATTAGGAAGGTCAATACTTATTCTGGTGAGTTTGTAATGTTCTTCTTTTCTGAACAATCCCAGCCAATCCCCGGAAACAAGCAACCTGTCATTCCGATAAATATAGAAACCCTGATGTCCGTTCCAACCTTTAACTCCTTCAGCAATTTTGAATTTTTCAGCAGATAATTTAGATTTATGCGGAAGAATGTATCCTTTTAAAACTACATTTCCAGCATAAAGTGGTTCTGCAGGAAACGACTGAGTTGCCTGTTCTTCCAGCATGAAAGGATTC
Organism: uncultured Maribellus sp.; assembly: GCA_964533365.1. GTDB lineage: Bacteria > Bacteroidota > Bacteroidia > Bacteroidales > Prolixibacteraceae > Draconibacterium. Next base: position 6,263 of record CAZHKI010000141.1, read on the forward strand.
CATGCGTCCAAAATTCGACCTTGAAACCAGATTTTTATTTTTCCTTTTTCAATAAAGCGATGGAAAACAATTGATAAATGCTTTTTTACAAATTCCATTGTTTGCAGGAATTTATCCAAAGCTTTTTTATCATTCTCATCTGCATCTTTGACCAATCTGTCAATATCATTCCAGATAACAATTGTCCCTGAAACCAGTGCTCCAAGTTTATTCTCAAATTCGTTGTCAGGCAGGTATTTAATCAATTCCCATTTACTGGTTTGATTCACAAAATCCAAGTCCCAAGTCCAGTAAGAGATTTCAGATTCCTTGCTTTTACTGACCACTGAAAGTTTTCGACATTGCGAAAATGATGCAGTTTTCAGGCCTAATCCATATCTACCCAAATCATTTGCACTTCTTTCATCCAAAGGATTCCTGCTTCCGGGGCGCATTGCGTTTATTAATTCCTCATTATTCATCCCAAAACCGTCATCCTTAATTGAAATCCATGTTTTGGAACCTTTCCATTCAAAGTCAATCAAAACATTTTTTGCATCAGCAGAAATTGAATTATCAATAACGTCAGCGATGGAAGTTTCAATACTATAACCAATTGCCCGGAATGTTTCAATCATTGAAGAAGCATCTGGAATGGCAGAAGTAGTTTGGTAATCAGAATAGTTCATGGGGTAAGGATTAGATCAGGTCTTTTATTTTTTTTGCAATTTGTTCAGCTAAAAGAGGTGGTACCGCATTTCCAATTTGTTTGAAAGCAGCAGTCCGGCTTGGCTCGTTGCCAACACCTTCAAAAAAATAATCATCTGGGAATGATTGAAGCCGGGCAGCTTCGCGTACCGTTAACGAACGGTTTTGGGAGATATCGGGGTGAATATAATAGTGGCCGTCTTTGGCAATATGTGCTACTACAGTTTGTGTCTTTGTTAAATCAGAGGCAACAACTTTAAAACGATCAACAAAAGAGTGCCTGTTGTTATGGGTTTTTAAGTTTTCAGGCAAATCATTGTAATCAAGCCGGGTTTGTCCAGAGTTCCATTTTTTTACTGCAATTCTGTAAATTTCCTTATCCTGTCTATTATGTGGCCTTGCAATATGCTGGGTAGTAAAATCAATTCCATTTCTGATATTGGTATCAAAAACATATTTACTCCCCTTATTTTTATATTTTACATTAAACCAGTTACCTGAACCAGCTTGTATTTCGGGTAAATCTTCAAGAATTTCTTCTACCAGTGCAGTTTTATTATCAATATTCTTTTCAAAATCAGGATAAAATCCGGTTTCGGTTCCTTTTTTACCAATTAGGATTACCCTTTTCCTGTTTTGTAAAACTCCAAAATCGGAAGCATTTAACAGTTTGTATTCAGTAACATATCCAACCTTTGAAAACAGGGAGATCATTTGGTCAATGTATCTGGAACCATCTTCATTCTTTGCCGACAACAAACCAATTACATTTTCAAAAACAAAAATTTTAGGTTGGAAGTATTCAAGATATTTAGCGTATTGCCGAAACAAATAATTTCGGCTGTCTCCCTTCATTTTGTTCTTATCTCTTGATCTTCCTGCCAAAGAATATGCCTGACATGGTGGCCCACCAACAATTAAATCAATGGTTTTTCCTTTTTTAAGGTCATCTATTCTTTCAAAAATGACTGGATTATTTTCGTCTGAAATTGCCAAATTAATAACAGAACTATATTCTTCCTCTGTTAGTAATGTATGTAACTCTGTTTTGAATAACTCCCCTTTTAAATATGATTTATATAGTTCAAATCCGGGTGTATTTTTAAGTTTATGGTAAACAGTTCTTGTTAGCAAGGTGCTACATGCGGCCTCATCCATCTCTACATGTGCGATAGGATGAAATCCGGCACGGATAAATCCTTCTGAAAGACCTCCTGCACCGGAGAAAAGATCTATGAAATTCAACCTATTTTTCTTTGAAGAATTCATGATTAAAAAAATCTGAGAGTGTAATCTTTAATCCATCCACAACAATCTTCTGAAGACTTGCTACTGTAATATTCCTTTTACCTGTTTCAACATGATTTAAATAAGTCCTGTCGAGA
>CAZHKI010000141.1:8344-8686 GCA_964533365.1 uncultured Maribellus sp.
TTCTTCCTGTTTAAGACTTTTTTCCTCCCGCAATCCTTTAATTCGTTGACCGATTTTTTCTTTTAAGTCCATTTTCCGAAAATTATTTAATGTGACTTATAATACATTTGCATATAAGTCACGTAGTTCATTATTAATATTTTGCAAGGATATTTTTTTGGCTTTTGAAGGTCGGTAAGAAATAACTAATCCAAGAGTTAAAATTATATAGTATTCTAATTTTTGATTTTCAACAGTCTGTTTAGTGTTTTATTTTGCGAATCATTTTTCAATTCACATTCCCAAATTGTAATCACTTTCCATCCCAGCACATTCAACTGAATTTCGGCTTCATGGTCGCGT
>CAZHKI010000142.1:0-8681 GCA_964533365.1 uncultured Maribellus sp.
GCCGCTGCCGGGAACACGTGTCCCTTTTGGATTCCAGGTTCATCTGGTGGTTGCCCGTTCAGAAAAAGTACCACCCTGGATATACTGGGCGGGCGGTATTTTGGCAGCAATTCTTCTGGGTGGTTTTGCCGGCCTGAAAATGGGCAGAAAAACAAACACCCCCGATTCAAAAAAAGTAACCCTGAAACCGTTTCCCGATTCCGGAAAACAATCGGTTACCGCCACCGGAGACGAACCGGCACAAGTTCCCCTGACATTGAAAATAATCCCGGACAAAGGAATTCAAACCATAAAAAACGGTTAACATGTTGTACGATGAGGTGACGCTGAACGATTGTTTCGGCGAAGAAATATGGAACAAACAAGCTCTTTCGGAACTGGAACAGAAAGAAACGATAGCCACATTGAAACAGGAGATGGTAAAAAAGAACCCACACCTGAAATGGAAAATTGTTTTCCGTGAACTGAACGGCTCAGCAAAAGAATTGTTCAACATCAAACTGAAAGACATTCTTGAAAGCGCATGGAAAAAATACAAGGAAGTTCAAAAGAATTTGGGTGATGAACAGGCCGGAAACAATGAAATTTTTCTGGTTCCATTGGTTGAACATACCGTTACATCAGATCACCACCCCAAAATAGAAATCCGTACCGGCGGGATTTTGTTGGGCGAAATCAACTTTGCAATTCATCTGAAACTTTTTTTGTCGGGTGTCATTTTAAAAATCAACCAGGGGAAAATCCGGGGCGTTTCTGCCGGTAAATGTAAAAGTCAGGCGTCAGTTTCCTGCGAAGGGGTTACCCTGCTGAAAGATGAGAGCCGCGAATTTGAATTCTGAAAAAGATCAAATATCCCTTTTCCCATTATATTTGTCTTCGCATTTAACTAAATTATATTTTGGAAGACCGGTTAATTTGGGAAAATATCAAACAGGGCAGCAAAACCGCCTTAAAAATCCTCCATGATAAATATTTTCATCCGATGTGCCTGTATGCTTTCCATTCAACAAACGATACGCAGGTGATGGAAGAACTGGTTTCCGACTGTTTCATCAAACTCTGGGAAAACCGGAAACAAATTGAAATCAGGGTTTCGGTTAAACATTACCTGTTTCTGATGATGCGCAACGGCATTATCGACTACCACCGGAAGAAGAAATTTCCGTTCGGGCCGGTTGAAGAAATTCAGGAGCCGGCCGACGAATCGGTTTTTGATGAAGTGCAAACCTACGCCCTTTTATATTCGGCGCTGGAGGAATTGCCGCAACAACGGCGTAAAATTCTGGAGATGGCCGTGTTCGATGCATTGAGTTACAACGAAATTGCCCAAAAACTGGATATTTCGAGGAATACCGTGAAAACGCAAATCGCCCGGGCTTACCGCTTTTTGAAAGAAAAACTCGATCCGAAAGATTTTTACCTGTTCTGTTTTCTGAAGCCAAAAATATAAAATAGCGCTTCTGTCCAATAAACCCTGCCTGCAATGTTTCAGGTTGAGATTTCTCTCTCGCCTGAGGCGAGGCGAAATGACAGCGTTGTTTTACTTGTTATTCCGATGCGAAGCTTGCCCGCCTGAACGATTAGTCGGGCAGTGAATCATACAAAATGAACCGGACACCAAAGTAAAAAAATCTTTTTTCTGTCACCCTGAAACAATAAAAATTCGTCTTAATCATGAAGGATCGGGAAAACCATAAAAAATCCAACCCGGTTGTTCATAGTTTTAGGTTAGAAAAAAGAACGGCTGGCAGCAGTCGTTCTTTCCCGGTAAGAATAAAAAAGAATGAACGAAAAGCAACACGATAAATTTTGGGAACTGGCTTCGGCCCGTCTTTTTCATGAAAACGGCAAAGAGGAAAAGGAACAGCTCGAAGCCTTGCTCAGGGAGGAAGAAAATCAAAAATACTATCAGCGTTTAGAGGATGTCCATCAGAAACTTTCCAGAACCCGGCCGCTCCGGAATGTATCGTCTGTACGTTCCTGGGCAAAAGTTACCGAAGCGTTGCACCGCAGGAAAATAAGGCTCGTGGCCGAAGTGCTCAAATATGCGGCTGTTATTCTGCTGGCGTTGTTAGCCGGGACGCTTATCCCCACCGGGAAAAAAGTTTCGACTGACATTCCTCTTTTTTCCGAAATCAATGTGCCGCTGGGGCAGATGTCGAACGTTACGTTGTACGATGGCACCCGCGTTTGGCTCAATTCGGGTACTTCGCTGAAATATGCCAGTGATTTTGGCAAAAACAGCCGAAAAGTAATTTTGGACGGCGAGGCCTTTTTCAAGGTAAAACCCGACGAAATGCCGTTTAAAATTCAATTGAAAAACAGCGAAATTGAAGTACTGGGTACTTCCTTTAATGCCATTTCGTTTTCCGGCGAAGATTTTAGCCAGGTTACCCTGGTGGAAGGTTCGGTAAAAATGAATACCCTCGAAGGAAAAGAGATTGTCCGCATGGAACCTTCGCAGCAAATTACCATTTCGGGCAATCTTAAAGAGATCAACCTGAAAACGGTGGATACCGGCTTCTACCAAAGCTGGACCGACGGGAAGATTGTATTTCATGAAGAACGGCTGGCCGATATTACCGAACGTCTGGAACGGTGGTACAACGTGGAAATCCGGTTCAGCAACCCCGAAATCGGGGAGTTGCGCTTCTCGGGTACCATTCTGAAAAACAAGCCATTCGACCAGATTACCAAAGCTTTTGAGTTGCTCCTTCCGGTAAAAATCGGATACCAGAACAACCTGGGGAAAAAAGATGTCATAACCATTTCAAAAAAATAACTGCCTATGAGAAACTAAATTCCGGCTAAATCAAAAAAAACGGCGGACATGCCCCACATATCCACCGTTTAACGATTAAAACACAAGTAATAATCATTTAAAAACATTCAAATTTATGAAAAAACTAATCATGAAGACCGGATACGACCGGGCTTTGGAAAAAATTTTACTAAAAATGAAACTAACCGCAGCGATATTTCTGTTTTGTCTCGTCAGCGTCAGCGCTTCCACCTATGCGCAACTTGTCCGCTTCGACATTTCAGCGAACGACAAAAACATCGTGGAATTGTTTCGCGAAATTGAGGAAAAGAGCGAGTTCTACTTTTTTTATCAAAAAGATGATTTAAGGGAACTGGACAAGGTTACTGTGAATGTAAAAAACGCCACGGTGACGGAAATACTCGACAAGGCCCTGACCGGTTCCAGTCTTGATTATAAAGTGGTTGACCGGTATATTATTGTACGAAAAACCGGCGACACCTTCGGTGAGAATATTATTGCAGCACAGCAACAGCAACGTACCATCTCCGGCAAGGTAACCGACGCCCGCAACCAGCCGCTGCCCGGCGTAACCGTGGTGGTAAAAGGCACCACACAGGGAACGGTCACCAACGCCGACGGGGAATACACCCTGCCTAATTTGCCGGTAAACGCCACGTTGCAGTTTTCGTTCGTGGGAATGAAAACGCAGGAAGTGGTAGTAGGCAGCCAGACCAATGTTAATGTGGTGATGGAAGAAGAGACCATTGGAATTGATGAGGTGGTGGCAATTGGGTATGGAACCATGAATAAAAGAGATGTAACAACATCTATTTCAACCGTAAAAAATGAAAACCTTCAGAAGGTAGCGGTACAGAATGTTGGAGAGGCTCTAATTGGAAAAGTATCAGGTGTTCAAATTGAAGAAACGGGAGGAGAACCTGGATCAGTGCCTTCTATTAAAATTAGAGGAATTGGATCACTTAGAGATGATGTTGGGCCATTGTATGTTATTGATGGTTATCCAACTGATGATCGCAATATTTTTGCGTCGATCGCCCCTGAAAATATTGAGCGTATTGATATTTTAAAAGATGCTGCATCAGCGGCAATATATGGTTCAAGAGCCGGGAATGGAGTTATTCTTATAACTACAAAAAGTGGGCATCTTGGGAAACCTCAGTTTTCAGTGAAACTTAATTATGGAATTGAACAAACTGAAAAAAGATATGATGTTTTAAATGCTGAGGAGTTTGTTGATATGGCGATTGAAGCATTCGAAAACTCAAATAAACCAATCCCTGAAATTCTTACTAATAAATCGCTACAAAGACCAACTGATTGGCAAGAAGCAATTTTTAGAATGGGATCTTATCACAATCATAGTATTACAGCAACAGGTGGGAATGATCAGATAAAATACTTTTTTTCAGGGGGATACATAGATCATCAGGGAATTCTGGAAGGAAGTTGGAATAAGCGTTTCAATTTTAATGCTAAAATTGATGCACAACTCAATAAAAAATTGAAAGTTGGAATAAACTTCATCCCTTCATATGAAAAAGCAAGACGTCAGGAAACATCTGGGAAAAATAACTCAACCGACGGAGGTATTTTGGCTGAGGCTGTAACAATGCCGCCAATTTTGCCTGTATATAAAGAAGATGGCGATTATTATGTTACATTTCAGGATCCAAACAATGTATTTAATGATCAGATCACAAACCCGTTAAATAAGATTCATGCCAATAAAGATTTTGAAGATTATTATACCCATGTTTTGCAAACTTTTCTGGAGTTGGATATTATCGACGGGCTGGTTTTTAAAACAGAAATAAGCAATGGAATAACGAATTATAGGAGAGATTATTACCGGGAGGCATTTTTTGCCAGGGCCGGAAAAAAAACTGGTAATCTCTCAACACCTGATTTGTCAGCAATTACAGCAGAAAGAAATAATAATACCCAAATCAGTTGGTATTATTCAAATACCTTAAATTACAATCTCGATATAAATGAAAAGTCAAACATAACGGCTTTGTTGGGATATGATTACTCAAATATTAAGTCATTCAATTTGTCGGTTACTCCACGAACAGATAAAGATAATCCTGTGGCTTTTGATAATACAGCAATAAAAAGTGTTCAGGGCGCCATTTTAAAGAATGGTAATTCGTGGGCAGATGAGTATAGGTTCGATGCCGTATTTGGCAGGGTCGTATATAACTTCGAGAATAAGTATGTTGTTTCGGCATCATCACGATATGACAGATCCAGTCGATTCGGTCCAAATGAAAAGGGAGGATTATTTTCATCAGCAGCCTTAGCGTGGAATGTGAAAGAGGAGAGTTTTTTGCAGGAAGTAGACTGGATGTCGATGTTAAAAATTAGGGCTAGTTACGGAGAAACCGGAAATGACAAGATCGGCGGAAGTTACGCCTGGTTAAGCAGTCTTAACAAAGATGAATGGTACTCTTTTAACGGACAAAGTGTCAAAACAGTAAGGCCCAATGGATTTTCAAATTATGATTTATCATGGGAAAAAAATAAACAGTACGACTTTGGTGTAGACCTTGGTTTATTTTCAAACAGGTTGAATGTAGCAGTTGATTTATATAAAAGAAACAGTAATATTATTTTTGCATCAGCAATTCCGGCTATTAACGGAAAGGCGAGTTCCCTACTTCAAAACTTAGGGGATGTTGAAAATAAAGGTCTTGAGCTTACACTTAATTCTCCTGTTATTGACAATGAATTTAAATGGACCACCAATTTTGTTTTATCGGCCAACCGCAATAAAATTATTAAACTTACAGAAAACCAGAAAGAATTGCCGGCACAGAGTGCCTTGGTGTGGAATGTGTTCAGGTATATAGAAGGTCAACCAATTGGTGATATTTACATGTATAAAGTTATCGGCACTTTTAATAATGAAACAGAACTGGCAGAAGGTGCAAAAAAGGGTTCACAGCGAGTAGGTGATTTAAGATTCGAGGATGTTTCAGGACCTGAAGGAGTCCCCGATGGTGTAATAACTTCGGATGATTTGCAAAAAGTTGGGAATTTTCAGCCTGATTTTGTTTTTGGTTTCTCTAATAGTTTTAAATATAAAAATTTTACCTTAGACATAACCACGAACGGTCAGATTGGGGGAGAATTAGTTTTTGCTTTTGAAAGGGCAGCAGGATTGGTTCGTACTTTAGAAAATAACCTGAGCGGAGCATTGGGACGGTGGCGGAGTGAAAACGATCCGGGAAACGGGAGATACCCGGTTGCAGGTTCGCCTAATGCTGGAACGAATGTGGGTGAGAATACTCGATTTTTATATAGCTCGGATTTTTTAAGAATAAAAAATATTATATTAGGCTACACACTGCCTAACAATTTTATTTCGAACTATATCAAGTCAACATATTTGTATTTTTCAGTTAAAAATCTATATACTTTTACTGACTATCCGGGTCTGAATCCTGAATCAAACCACTATGGAAATTCTTCCGGAATGAGGAGCGGTGTTGATGCAGGCTCCTATCCTTTAGCCCGTAATTTTACTTTCTAAACTTAAAATACAGTAAAATGAAAAGTAAAATATATTCGTATTTAATCAATCTTTTTTTGTTAATGTTTGTATCATGTAATATAGAACATTTTGATACATATCCAATTGATGAAATGACGGAAGGAAGTTTTTATAAAACAGAGAGTGACTTCGAGAGTGCCTTAAATAGTGCATATTTTGGATTGAAGGCCTTTTATCAGAGCTGGATTTTTTTGGGGGATATAGCCGCTGACAATTGCTATGACCAAAAGAAAAACAATAATTTTTCACTTATTAATATAAATGAATCAAATGTTGATGCGGATAATTCACAAATACAGACTTTATGGACAAGTGGATACAATGCAATAGCAAGAACAAATATTGTAATTGAAAAGTTAGAAAGTGAAGATTTTAATTTTTCAAGAAAAGATAGGTTTATTGCTGAGGCAAAATTTATCCGCTCATTATTATATTTTAACATGGTTAGAATATGGGGTGATGTTCCATTAATCCTTAAAGAAATAAAAACAGCAAATGAAGCTTTTGGATATGGACGTGAACCGAAAAATGTTATTTATGAGCAAATTATCTCTGATTTAAAAGATATTGAAAACATTTTACCTGCCAATTACGAAAGTATAGATGACGGAAGGGCAACAAAATGGGCTGTGAAATCCCTGTTGGGAGAGATTTACCTAACATTGGGTGACTACCCAAGTGCTACAAGCGTTTTGGCAGAGGTCACAAGTTCAGGTAAAAGACTTATTGAAACAGATAATTACCAGGATATATTTAAGGGAAATAATGAAGAGGTAATTTTTTCGGTTCAATATACTGCCGGGCTTTCCCCCTCACAAAGTAATCCTTTTTTAACCCGGGCATGGCCTAACGTCCGATCAACTGTATTCGAAAATTCAGAGAATCCTTCGAGGACTGTATATCAGGTAGGTGAAGGAGTGATGCTTTTGACCAGTAGTTTATTTCATAAATTCGAAAATAGTGATATCCGTAAGTCACTGGTTGATTCAATTGCTTTGCAACAATTTGATCCGTATTCATTTGTTACGTTAAAATACTATGACATGGAAAATACAAGTCCTGAACTTGTAGAATCGGGGAATGATATTATCGTGTATAGGTATGCTGACGTTCTACTGATGTATGCTGAGGCTTTGAATGAGACTGATGACGTTAACGGTGCGTTTAATTTGATTAAAGAAGTAAGAGATAGGGCAAATATTTCAACACCTGAGAGTTTTAAGTCTGATAAACAGTCTATGAAACTTGCCTTGGAAAATGAAAGGCAACTGGAACTTTACTGTGAAGGCCACAGGTGGTTTGATCTACTTAGAACAGGAAGGCTGAAAGAGGTCATGAATAACCATTTTAACGGTATTAATATTGATCCGGCAATGAAAGATAACGAAGTAGGAACAGGAAGTTCAATTCAAGATTTTGAACTTGTTTTCCCTTTGCCAAAATACGAAGTTGATCTTAATCCCGATTTGTTAATTCAAAATCAAGGATATTAAAGCGGTAATAAAGAGGGTGTCTCAGACACCCTCTTTTTATACGTATTATTGAGACTCTTTCAAATATTCAATTTGATAAAAATAATTCTATTTTTTAAAGTTTCACATTTCATAGATTAAAAAAAACAATTAAATAAAGATGATAAATAAGATAATGTTATTTATTATAGGAACCCTTATTTTTTCTTGTAGTGTTGAAAACAAAAAGAAAGTTGAGGGATTCATTACAAATACAACTAAACCTTATACCTATTGGTGGTGGATGGGAAATGCGGTTGATACGGCAAATATCGCTTACAATCTGGAAATGATGAACACAGCCGGAATTGGCGGAGTACACATAATTCCTATTTATGGGGTAAAAGGTGAGGAAGATAAGTTTTTGAAATATTTATCACCGGAATGGATTGACATGGTAAAGTATACCTCTAAAAAAGCCGCCGATTTGGCGATGGAGGTTGATATGACTCTGGGTACCGGATGGTGTTTTGGCGGAAGCTGGGTAGATGAAAAAAATGGAATAATGAGTGCCCGGATTGACAAGATTGAAAATTGCCATTCAGGTATGGCCATTGATTTAACCTCCACAGCCAACCATCCTGTAGATACGGTACTATATGTTTTGGCAGAATACACTGATGGAAGCAGGGAAAATTTTACTTCGTTTGTATCTAATCAAAAAATTAAATTACCAGATAACCATCCACAGTCCACTCTATATGTTTTACGAATGTTTGGACCAATAACCCGGACAAAGCGGGCAGCACCAGGGGCTGAAGGACCCATGTTAAATCCTCTGTCAGCCAGTGCATTTGAAGCATATATAAAACCCTATAACGATGCTTTC
>CAZHKI010000143.1:0-6060 GCA_964533365.1 uncultured Maribellus sp.
CGTTTTTCATCTCTCCGTTCCGGGTTTCATTTGTAAAAAAATCCTGGTCATATTTCCACCAGCCAATATTGTAATTGTTGCGAAGTTCGCCGATATGCTGAACAAGGTACTTTCCAAAATCTGAACGACCATAATCAATTAGCCTGCCGTTGATAAACGATCGGTAAAATCCGGGATTTTCCTCAATAACCAGGTTGGAAGGAGTGGAAATATCGGGACTGACAAACTGCGGGCAAGTCCATATTCCGGTTTTGGTACCCTTGATTTGCACCTTTTTCATCAGTTGGGCAAAAGCTCCTGCCGGAAATTTTTCGGGATTGGGAGTCCAGTCGCCACAGGCTTTGTACCATCCGGCATCCACCACAAAGTAATCAAAGCCATATGGAGCCATCGCCTCAATCTGTCTTGACAGATATTTTTCATCGATATTAAACCGCACCGTGTACCAGTGGTTCCAGCCAAAAGGGAATGATGGAGCCGGACCGCCATAAATTCTTGCAGCCAGCGATTCCCTGGTTTTCATCCATTCAGCGCGCGCTGCAACTTCATCGTTTGATAAAACAGGAGTAACCATCAGCGCCGGGCCAGCGATACTTTCGCCGGGGGAAAGCGTTAGCTGTGTTTCATTTTCGGGCAAAAACACCCGAAAATTTACGCCACCCGGAACTCCTTTTATTTCAGCTTTCCATCCGCCACACCAATCCAGCGCAAAATAATACCTTGCTTTATCGGTCGAAACAAGCCAGTAAGGATTTTTGCCATTTTCAATGGCGTCAGAACTGTGAAGCCGGCTGCTCAACGTGGTTATTGAATTATCCTGAAGCGCAACTTTATGCGGGTTGAACGACAATGCTTCCCAATATTGTAAGGTTGCGGCTGCTCCCGTCACGGACCATGCTGCGCTCCACGCAGGGAACCAGTCTGCTGACACCGGTTGGTTACCCTGATTTGAAAGCTTAACACTCAGCCTGATGAGCGAACTCTCGCGGTCAAGTTCTGCTATCCAGGTAACCACGATTCCTCCCGAGAACTCACACACCGATTCGGCACGCAAATAATTTTGATTGTCGTTTCTTTGCCAGTTCCCGGTTTTTACTGATTTGCTTTTTAATGAGGATGGAATCCAGTTCTCAAGGCTGGCTTCCGGTTCAATATCGCGGAACAGCTCTTCGCCTGAACCTGCCTTTCGGCACGACAACAACCTGGGGGCGCCTTCTGAAGTATGACCCAATAATAGCGTCACCGACTTATTGCTGAGCTCGGCAACTTTTTCATCAACAGGAGAATGAATGGCAACAAAGCCTGAATTGGCATCTCCCCGGGAAGTATTTGAAAAACTTCGGATTGAAAACAGCACAATTACTGATATGAACAGTAAATTCTTCATGGTAATATTTTTAATTATTCAGAATGAAGCAGACAGATTTTCTGCAAAAGGTTTATCTCCCGGTTTAATTTTCTTTCCCTGCTCATTTCGGTTCTTTTACAGAAATGGTCAGTTCGTTTTTCGTATTCCCCGGTGATGAAACCAGGATGTTATCTTCGGTTAACCTGATACACCGCCAGTTTTCGGGATTTTGAGCAAAAGCCCCGGTTTGTACCTGGTAAAAATGACTTTCTTCATTTTGAAATTCTTTCATTTCATTCCGGTGGTTGTGTCCCACTAAAAACAACCTCAGCGAGGGCTGCCGGGAAACCACCGAATAGATGCTGTTGTTTTCAGCAAAACCAGCCATTCCGGGATTCATCGGGATGTGCATCAGTACAATTTCCACATCGTTGGGCGAATCGGCAAACCGGGCTTCAAGCCAGTGCTGTTGTTCCCTCGAAATGTATGGGACCGAAACGGATTCATTTTCGCCAACCGTGTTATAACTGTTATCGATAAAAATCAGTTGGTAGGTTGTTTTGCCCACGTTCACCGTCCGGCTGTAATAGGTCCCTTCGCTGAAACAGGAGACACTTCGTATCCAGTGAGCCCTTGATTTTCCTGCATTTTCCTGTGAGGATGCGCGGGAACTGCCGTCCCATGAATAAGCGGCAATATCATGGTTTCCAAGGGTGAAAAACAACTGTTCTTTTTGTTTTTTCATCCGCTTCGAAAACTGGTCTATCAACCAGCCCGACATTTCGCCTCCGGTCGTTTCTCCTTCCGAAAAATCGACCAGATCGCCGGTAACAATCACAAATTCAGCGCCGGTCTGAGCCGGTACCTTTTTGAGAAAATTTTTAAATGGTTCCACTCCGTTCGCATAATGTTTCCGGGTTTCAGCAAGGTTTGGCTGAAACTTTTCCAGGTCGAAAATCAGGTGAATATCTGACACATGAAGAAACGATAAGGTATCGGGTTGTGCCAGCAATATAAAGGGGCAAAAAAGTAAAAGAAAAATTCCAGTTAAGCCGGTTCTGATTAAACCATACATATTTTTCATAATAAAATTTGTTTATTGTTTTTTCCGGTAACTTACCAGCAACGATGCCGGTTTCAAAGGAATGGAAAGTTTCATTCCCTCACACAGTTCACTTCCCGGTTTGTCCATCCGCAAGCCGAAATCTTCGAAACAGAGCTCATAAACAGCATTCCGGTCAATCCCCTTTAGTTTTACGTTAATGGATTCGCTTCCACAGTCAGCACGCCGGAAAGCCAAAATAATCCCATCGTTTTCCGACGGGCGGTTAAGCTGGTAAGCCATCCAGTCACCGTCGCCGGTACGTACAGGAGTCAGCGGATAATAATCGCCGTAAAAGTAGGAACGAAGCCGTTTAAATTCGGCAATTTTTTGCTGAATGGCTGAAAGGGACTCTGAATTTTTCCCGGTGATCTCCCAGTTTGATACGGCTGTTGCTCCCAATCCCGAGCGAAACGTATAATTGTCGGTTTTGTAAATTGCGGTACCATGAACAGGCAGGTAATAATTCAGCGACATGGTGTGACACTGGTAACCATTGGGTTCGCCATACTGATAATCAGTGCGCCAGAGCGGCGCGCTTCGTGAGGTTGTTTCGAGGTCAATACGGCGGCCGCCACTGGCACAGTTGTCAATCAGCAAATTCGGAAACCGTACCAGGAGACTGTCCCAGAAAGCATATAAACCTTCAATGTGGCGGATTTCGGAAATTCCAATCCTGCCCGGTTTATCGCTGGCAATCCAATACGGCATCGGGTCGAAGTTGAAATCCTGCCGGTAGTAATCGATTCCTTCCTTTTTCAGAAATGCGGAGATATAATTTATCAGCCAGTTACGGGCTTCGAAGTTTCCGAGGTCAAGCAGCCGGTTATCGCTGCCGGGAAGATTCAACAGCCAGTCTGGATGTTCTTTATCGAGTTGCGTTCCCGATTGTACCCGTTCGGGTTCGAACCAAACCATAAATTTGGCGCCGGTTTCGTGGACCGCATCGGCAACCGGTTTCAACCCGTCCGGGAAACGTTCCTCATCTACTGTCCAGTTCCCCACATTCTGCCACCAACTACCCTTTTCCTTGTTAATTCCGCAACCGGTGTACCACCCGGCATCGAGCCAGAAAAGTTCGGGCAGAACCTGAAACTGGCGGTACCGTTTTACCAATGCCACGGCAAATTCTTCGGTCAGGCATTCATATTCGCCACAGGGGGCAGGGTCGCCGTAATCAAAACTTCCTGATAACGGGTATTTGGCAAGCTGACCGTTGATTTTGCGGGAATGGTGCGCCAAAACAAATTGTCGGAACTGGTTATGGCCAACCATCCGGTCATCGCCTTCCCAAAACAGAAGGCAAATTTTCGGAGTGCGAATTTCCTCTTTCTGGAAAAGGTTCAATTGCATTCTTTCCATGCCCGATTTCAGGGTTACTGATTTTGGGCCATCCTGAACGATATCGGCAAACCATTTCCCGGTCCAGCCAACGGCAACAACCACTCCCTGCCCGCCTGGCATTTCAATATTAAAAAAGGAGAATGAGGTTCTGTCGGATGAACGCCCGCCGGCCGGTGTCAGATAAATATTTTTCCCCGGCTCCATTTTTTCGTCGATGGGCTGGAAATCGCTGCGGGAAGCATCGCTTCCCCTGGCATGATAAAGCATAAAGTTTCCTTCCTTTTCAGCAGGAAACGAAAAATCGACAGCATTTACCTTTTCAATGATCGGAGTATTATTCCCTGAGGGATTCGAAAATTTCAGCACCCATTCCACCGCCGGGAAATCGTTGAAAATGGTAACAAAACATTGAACCGTCAAACTGCCCCGCGGGTCGGACCAAGTGTAAATCCGTTCTTCCACTGAAGGGTTTGCCAACTCCATTTTTTTAGCTGAAAACGTCCAGTTGCGGATAAACTGATTTGAACTTTTACCTCCGTAAACAAACGAGAACGGAGGGAGTTTGCCTTTCACAAAATGCTGACCTATCCATTGTTCAGCATCCATCGAACCCTGTCCTGCCGGTTTTCCCATACTCTCCCCGGCAATCAATAAAAAGAAAAACAATGTAATAAATACTGTAATTCTCATGGTGTCCGTATTTTATTTGTTATTTTTCAAAGCCCCAGGTTTTATTGGGCTCTTTTCCCATTTCAAATACCAGTTCACCTCCTTTTACTATTTCGTCGTGATTTATCCACGAACGGTTCAGCTCTTTCCCATTGAATGTTGCCGACTGAATGTAAATATTTTCGTTGCTCAGGTTTTTCGCTCTGATTACAAATGATTTTCCGGGATAGATTTTTTCGTCGAGACGTATTTTCACTTCATCAGATTGTACCATGCTGCCATACAACCGTAATCGCAGTCCATCTCTTCGAGATAACCGTCGGGCGTAGCTTTGTAAACCCTGTCGAAAATGGGTTCGGGGAAAAAATTGTGTGTCCCGTATTTCTGGACAATGGGTTCGGTCAGGATTTTGCGCACCCATTTTTGGGTCAGCCACGGGGCGCCGGCCATGTTGAAAAGATAGGGAGCATGCAAATCAATCTGGTTGCCGGCGGTGTAAAGGTCATTATCGAAAAAATATTCCAGTTCGTTCAGGAAAGCCTCATTCCCGCCAAAATATTCCATCAGCGAAGGGATATCGTGGACGATATTCCAGCGCCAGTGCCATTTGCTGCCTTCATACGTATATTTTTCGCGATTCACGGTCGGGTCGTCCGGGAAGTCGAGCCAGGTGCCGTCGGCAGCGCGCGCCCGGAAATATTTAATGGACGGATCCCAGGTATTCCGCCAGTACTCCGAACGTCTCATAAAGTAGTTGTAATCATCTTCCCTGCCCAGTTCTTTGGCCATTTGAGCCATGCACCAGTTATCCCACGAATATTCGCCGGTCTGGTCGGGCCGGGCCGGAATAAAACCGATGCTGTCGTATTTTTCGGGCATCTGAATCATGGCCTCGTGTTTCATGTATGGATACACCGTTTCGAGCGGGAAATCGAACAGCCCTTTTACGTAAGCATCAGCGACCACCATCAGCATGTGTTCGTGCCGGCACGAAGTAAAAGGCTGGAAACCATTCTTTCCCCTGACGGTATAACAAAATCCGTGAGGGGGATGATCGTTATCCGGGAACGGATCCCAGTTCCCGGCCTGTTCGTAAATATCGCGCAGTGATTTGTTGATATCGCGGTAAACGCCGGGAATCCACAAACTGTAGAGCGGATATTTGGTGCGGAACGAATCCCAGAAAGCATAGTTATTATAAAAATCGTAACCTTCCGTTTTATGAAGCTGCTGGTCAAGTCCGGGATAAAGACCGTCCACATCGCTGACAATCTGTGGTAAAAAACAGGCATGGTAAAGGGCAGTATAAAAAATGGTTTTATCATCTTCAATCTTCCCCGAAACCTGGATCCGTGAAAGAATATCATTCCAGGCTGTTTCGGCTTTTTGGCGTGTTGCGTCAAAATCCCAGCCCGGATTTTCAGTACCGAGATTTTTCGATGCGGCTTCGGTGCTGGTGAGCGAAAGCCCCACTTTAACTTGCAGCGTTTTGTTTTTCAGTTCGCCAAAACGGCACACCATGCCACCACTCCCCTGTGGCCCCGTGGTATTTCCGAATTCAGGCTGCACTCCGTTCCATATTGAACTTTCCATGACC
>CAZHKI010000143.1:6070-8644 GCA_964533365.1 uncultured Maribellus sp.
ATCAAATTCGGCCACAAAATAGCGGTTCCCCACAGCGCCTTCGATCCGGGTAGGCGATTCCAGCGAACAGACGACAGAACCACCTTTTTTCCCACTATTCAAAAAGATACACATTGGTTCACCTTCAGGGAAAGTATAACGGTGAAAACCGGTACGGGTGGTGGCGGTCAGTTCGGCCAGGATATTTTGCTGGGTAAGGTGCGCTTTGTAATATCCGGCTGAGGCAGTTTCGGTATTTTTATTAAAATCGAGTACCGGATTCGTAAAAAAAGTATCGGATAAAGCAGTGGTGAAAGGCACCAGCGAAATAAAACCGGCCCGGTCGTGAATACTTCCGCCACCGGAGCTTCCGCGATGAATATGACTGAACCCGCGAAGCTGGCTGTCGGAATAATCATATCCCGCGTGGGCAAAATCGCCGTCGGCAATCAGGCTGCCCGGATAAGTGTCAGGGCAAAGTTCAACCAGACCGAACGGGACAAGGGCGGCTGGCAGCCAGTGGCCATGATCGCCCTGCGTGCAAATGAACGGATCGACATATTCGACTGGCTGTTTTTCGTTCTGTCGCACACAGGAACCAACAAAAAAAACAATCATACCAGAGATGATTAAAATGCAAAATCTTCTGAAATATTTCATACTAATAAATTGTTGATTTCAAGTTTATAAATATTTATTCTGACACATTTCCCAGGTTAATCGTAAACAGGCTCATTGAATGGCGCGGAAGATGAACAGTGAAAAAAGTGTCACCTCCTTTATCTGAGACAGAAAAAGAATGGGTTTCCCCTAACTCCCCTTCCTGTCTGAGTTGCCTTATCACTTCCTCACTTGCCTCGGGCCGTCCCATTCTTTCCCATTTTCTGAACGTATTATGATGAAAGTGATCCAACCGATATTCAGTCACTGTAAACTTCCCTTTCCCTGAAAGTTGTTCCAGGTTAATAACAAACTTGACTTCCTGTTCAAAAGAATCATCGGTTTCCTGAAAATTGTAGGCTAAAAGCTGTAATTCATCCTTGGAGCGGGTAGCCAGCAATCCGTACCTGCCACCAGGTTTTGGCCCGGTTACACTCAACCGGTGAGGCCCTAACCGGGATAGCATTTCATAAGCTGTCATAATGGGTTTTGGAATATTCCCGGTGGTCATTAAATCCCTGGAGCCCATAAAAATTGGTCCGCTGGCAGCATTAAACCATGCTCCCCAATAAAGCATAAGACTGGTTTTAAATTGATAGTTATCTTCAATAGCGAACAGGCAATCCACCAGTTTAACCATAAAAAGCGCTGAAAACTCCGAGTTCCGGTATTCGAGCTGAGGAAATTCAGCAACAAATTTGCTGTCGCCATGCGAACATACTCCCCACTCGTTCAGATGAATTTCCACATCGGTCAGTTCAGGATATTTATTCAGCAGCCTTTGCCACCACAACATTTCGGAGGTAAATTTTGAAACTACCGGCCAGATTTCAGGCGACGGGGTCAGCCATGAACCCGACAAACCATACATATGATGGGAAATAAAATCAACCGGTGAACCCATTTCCCCGGTGACATAATTCGTTCCATAAACCACATGGTCGAGAAATTCTTTCATAAACCACAGGTTATAACAAGCCGGACCTCCGACTTTAAAATCAGGATGATACGATTTTACCGTGTGGGCAAAAACATCATACAACCTGTAGAAATCAGGAAGATCCTCCTTCGTCCATCCATCGGGTTCATTCCACACCTCGAAATACCATGTTTTCAGTTCCTCTGTTCCAAATTCATCCACCAGGTTCTGCATAAAATTATCCAGTAATTTCTGCCACTCATCCCAGCTTGCGGGTGGGCCGCTATGAGATTCAAAACCTTCGTCGTTCCGGTTTTGTAATGAATTTTCTGAAAATCCATCCGGGTAAAAATCAAATTCAACGATGGGTTTCATCCCCCGCTTTACATATTCACGAAAAGTGCGGTTCACTTTTGAGAAATCGTACTGGATGTTACCGTTCCTGTCTCTGGAAACAACATTTCCGCCGATACTACCACCAGCTTTTTTATCGCCCGAAGTGCTGTTGCTAAAGGTAAAATGAGTCCGTAAATACCGGACAGTTTTTTCACTCCCGGCCTTGTCCAGAAATTCCTGACCTTCCGGTTCATGAACCATTTTAAAAAGAAAATCGTAACCGATTGCTTTCCAGAATTCATGATTTTCTCCGGCAATATGGTTGACATCAACCGTATATTCAACTTCGGA
Source organism: uncultured Maribellus sp. (assembly GCA_964533365.1). Classification (GTDB taxonomy): domain Bacteria; phylum Bacteroidota; class Bacteroidia; order Bacteroidales; family Prolixibacteraceae; genus Draconibacterium. The sequence continues at coordinate 8,316 of CAZHKI010000143.1, forward strand.
ATTCTTGTTTGACTGATTTCTGTTATTACAGGAAATAACGAATAAACAAGTCATTAGAGCTAAACCCACAAAAAGCCATTTTTTTTTCACAAACATCTTATATTTCTAATTGTCATTATTAGACTGTTCAAACAAGCCGCCAATTTATTGCAAATGGCTGTTATTAAACTCCGGTTTACCAATTTCAGAGAACAAATGCCTCACATCAAAAAAATGAATTATCCATTTAGTGTCAAAAAACTTATTTCAGAAACGCATCTTTAAGCGGCGCCCCGGTTGTCCACTCATTTAACTGAAAACCAAACAGCCAGGCCACGGTTGGAGCCAGG